>JAXDLD010000187.1:0-4070 GCA_034666805.1 Acidobacteriota bacterium | reverse complement strand
GATACTAGAAGCTGAAGCGAGTGACCTGACGCAGGAGGCCCAAGCGACGCAGGGCCGGCTTCCGATACATCTTCTTCACGGTGCTCCTCCTTTCGGAAAGCCCGGCGCTCCGGGGGGAGCGCCGGGTGGATTTCACTTCGGTTACCGGCTGTCTACTGATTGCCGTCCCACAACATCATGTTGGCCGAGCTGCCCTTCCTGCCGCCGACCTTGACCGAGACGGTGTTGCCACCCTGGGCCTTCATGGCCGGGCCGAGGTCGAAGGTCGCCGTCTCGCCGTTCCGGAGGTCCTTGATCTTGGTCTTCTTGCCGTTGACCCAGACCTCGAGGTTGGCGATGCCCGGGTTGCCGTTGTAGATGGTCAACACGTGCTCCGCGCCGGGCACGTCGTTGAAGGTCTGCACCTCCTGCTTGCCCGGCTCGCGGACCAAGAGGGCGAGGATCGGATCGCAGACCGTGGTGTTGCCGGCGAGGTCGGTGACGGAGAGCTCGACCTGCGCGCGCTGGGTCTGGTCGATCTTGGTCGCGGTGATGATGAGCGGGTCATTGGTGCCGACGGTGAAGGGGGGCACCGGGGTGTCCGCGTTGTTGCTCTTGGTGACGACGACCGAGGCGAGCCCGGAGTCGGCGTCCTGGGCCTTGATGTCGATCTGGGTCGGCGGGCCGCTCCGCATGGCGTTCAGGACGCAGACCGGTCCGGTGGTGTCGAGCTGCTGCACGCGGATCGCCAACAGGGCCCAGTTCATGGAGTCGGGGTTGTCGTCCGAGGTGCCGCCGTTGGGGTCGGAGATGAGCTGCGTGGTCGTCGAGCCGACGCCGGCCGGGATGTTGATGGGGAGTGTCTTGACTTCGAACTCCTCACCCTTGTTCGAGACCATCTGGTTCACGAGGCTCGGATTGTTGCTGATGTCGATGCGGTCGGGCCGGTTGACCTGCGTGTCGCCGACGAAGTAGGTCAGCTCGGCGGCGCGGTTGGCGCTGGCGCTGCCATGGTTCACGGTGATCGGGACGGTCGTCTGGGTGGAGGGCCCGAACGGATCGCGCAGATAGGCGAAGTCGAGGCCGTCATAGATGATCACCCGGTAGGTGTTCGGGTTGGCCGGGTCGGTATAGGCGACGATCAGGCCCACACCATCCAACCGCCACAGGTTGTTGGCGACGTCGCCATCGGCGAACGTGAAGGTCTGGGCGCCGGTCCCGCGGGCCGCCACCCAGCTGGTCACGTCGTAGAAATAGGTCATGTTGAAGATCGCGTTGTCGGTCGGGAGCGGCTGGGTCTCGGTGCCGATCATGGCGCCGGTAATGGTGTGGCCGTCGAAGTTCATGACCTGGTCACGATAGGGGGTGAAGGTGGCCGCGCAGTTGCCGCTTCCGTCCTTGTCGCAGGGCCGCTGGCGGCCGACCCAGTAGAGGCGGGCGAACTTGACCGGTCCCTGGATGTTGACCGTCAGGTTGACGGCGCCGGACGACATCCCGAAACCGCCCGCCCCGTCCGAGACGAGGGTCAGCCCCTTGGCCTGCAGATCGACCGCCGGCTTCAAAGGCTCGGCTTGCGTGAGCGCTGGAAGGGCCAAGAGGCCCGCCGTGATCGCGACGATCATTTTCCGATGGAAGTTCATGTTGTTTGCTCCCCTTTGAATAAGCGTTTTCCGATCGGTGTCCTATACAACGAATCGGTTTACTGCGCTTCTCGACACGTCGCGTCTGGGGGCTTTATGCTACGGCGCACGGCTGTGCGGTGAGCCCGCAGCGAGTCGGGGACGACCTGAACAGACACTGCCCCCATATGAAACCCTCATGACGAGACCTCACTTCTTTGGGGGCTTTTCGGCGGCCGGGCGATCTCGATCGTGAGACCCCTTGGCTTTGCGGCCCCGCCTCACGGCGGGTGTGCCCTGATCCAAGCCGATTCGAGGTAAGTGCAAGTCGCTTGCCTACCCTTTATTCCCGGCCGGGAAGGCCGTTTTCAGGGGGAAAGGCCGTTCGCGGCGAGCGCGAGCGTTGCCAATCGACAAAAAGGCGAAACTAGAAAGCGATTGAATTACAGAGTAGGGCGTGCCTATGCGCCTGAGGTTATTAGGGCACGGGAGTCGTACGGGCGCGCACGGAGAGGATGGGCGGCAGGCCCTGGGCGGCGGCAGCCCAGGTCTCGCCGCCGTCGGCCGAGGCGTAGAGGTCGCCCGACTCGGCCCCGAAATAGAGCCCGAGCGGGTGGCCGCCGTCGTGACCGAAGGCCTGGCGCAGGATCGTGAGATAGGCTCCCTCCTGCGGCAGGCCGGTGGCGAGCGGCCGCCAGTGGGCGCCCCGGTCGCGCGTCTCGTAGACCCGCAGGTGCCCCTCGGGCGTCACCCGGTCGACGTCGGCGACCAGGGGGATGACGAAGGCGCGCGCCGGGTCCCCGGGGTCGAGGACGAGAGGAAACCCGAAGTCCGAGGGGAGGCCGGTGCCGGTGCCGATGTCGGTCCAGGTGAGGCCGGCGTCGTCGGAGCGATAGACACCGCCGTGGAACTGCAGGTAGAGGGTCCCGGGCTCCCGCTCGGCGCGCAGGATCTTGTGGACGCAGTGGGCGTAGGTCGCCGCCCGCGCCTCCTCGGGAATGTAGCGGGGGACGAGGCCGGCGACGCCCCGCCGCCAGCTCGCGCCGCCATCCTCGGTCAACCAGACCCCGGCCGCGGAGATCCCCACCGCGAGCCTCTCCGGCTCTCCCGGCCAGGGGCAGATCGAGTGCAGGCAGAGGCCGCCCGCGCCCGGGCCCCACTGCTTCCGGCTGGGCTCCTCCCAGAGGCCGCGGACGAGCTCCCACGAGCGGCCGCCGTCCACGCTGCGGAAGAGGGCGGCGGGAGCCACCCCGGCCCACAGCAGCCTGTCCCCGGCGCCCGGCTCGACGATCCAGATCCGTTCCATGGCGGTGCCGCTGCCGGGGATATCCGCGATATCGGGGGGGAAGGCCAGCCCTTCGGCCTGCTCCCAGACGTCGTCCGCCGCCTCGGGGTCAGGAGAGAAGAAGAGCTTGGGTCCGAAGTGGGAATGGGTGACGGAGGCGAAGCAGAGACCGCTCCGCGGATCGCGGACGGCGTACTCGACCGGCTGCCCGGCGAAGCGCCGCGCCACCTGGGCGAGCCGGCCGCCGCGCGGGCCGCGGAGGACGAAGAGCCCCTTGCGCGTCCCGGCGAGGACCTCGACCTCGCCGGCCGCTCCGCCCGCGCCTTCCGCTCCACCCGAGATCGCCGGCACGATGTGGACCTGATCCCCGGGGGTGACCGGGCTCTCCGGCGCCGCCCGCTCTTCGTTGACGAAGAGGGAGACGTGCCGGCGCAGAGCGCCGCGCTCGTCGAGCACCCAGCCGGCGAGCCGCGGGTGCGCCCGTTCGAGCTGCCGGAGCGCCTCGCCCACGGTACCGCCCGGTACTTCGACTTGATGTAGGCCGCCAGCGAGGGTGCGGAGAGTGGAAGGCAGATGGACGGTCGCCATGGGATCGTCGCTCCTTTAGGCGAGATTTTACTACAAGGCCAGCTTCATCCCGTTGCGGATGCAGTCCGGGACCGACACGCCGGAGAGGAAGTTGCCGCCGATCCGCAACCCGGGGAGGTCGTGCTCGATCTCGTCCGCCAGGTCGACGAAGCGGCCGTGGCCGACCTCGTACTGGGGGATCGCCCGCGGCCAGCGGCGGACGAGGCGGAAGACCGGCTCGCTCCAGATTCCCAGCGCCTGGCCGACCTCCGCTTGCACCTGGGCGGCGATCCGGTCGTCTTCCCAGGTGACGATCTCGGGGTCGGTCCGGCCGCCGACGAAGGCCGAGAGGGCGGCGTGCCCGGCTGGCGCGCGGCCGGGGAAGAGGGCGGAGAGGAAGAGGCAGCCGAGGGTCCGCCGCCCCTCCTTGCGCGGCACGAGGTAGCCGAAGCCGTCCAGCGGATGGCCGACGTCCTCCCGGCGGTAGCCGAGGGCGACGACGGCAACGGGCGCGTAGGGAATCTCGGCGAAGGCGCGGCTCCGGCCGCCGGTCGCCGCGTCGAGGAGGCGGGCGGCGACGTCCGCCGGGACGGCGAGGACCACCCGCCGGGCCGCCAGCG
>JAXDLD010000186.1:0-4935 GCA_034666805.1 Acidobacteriota bacterium | reverse complement strand
TGGCGGTCCAATACAGGAAAGACAACCGGCCGCCAGAGACTCGAATTCCAGGTCTGCCCTGGAATTTTAGTCGCCTCAACTCAAAAGCTGCCCTCATTGCCTGGGGCTTAGTATAACTCACTCAACTCTCCCGCGCTCTCGTTCCTTCCCACCCGCTCCCGCCTTGCAATCTCCGTGAAACCTGGCCCCGCGTAGAATGCCCTCCTGTTTTCCCTTGGAGGTCTGTCATGAAGAGAGCTGGCCGGACCGCGCTATTCCTGTCCCTATTCGCCCTCCTTCCCCCCTCCGCCTTCGGGCAAGCGCCTCTCGACCCGCCCGCCCCTACCGACACCGCGGCCCCCCTCCTGCACCGGGACGAAAAAGAAAAGAAGCCCATCCCGGAAGAGAAGGTCTCCCTGACCCGGCACACCCTGACTCTCGCGGGCGAGAAGATCCCCTACACCGCGACCGCCGGGACCCTCCTCTGGAGAGACGACGATGGGACCCCGCGGGCCTCGTTCTTCTATGTCGCCTATGTCAAGGACGGAGTCCGGGACGTCCACGGCCGGCCGGTCACGTTCGCCTTCAACGGTGGCCCCGGCTCGGCCTCGCTCTGGGTCCACATGGGGGCGTTCGGGCCGAAGGCCGTGGCGCGCGACCCCGAGGGGCGGGCGCTGCCGCCGCCGGCCCGCCTGGTCGACAACGATCTCTCGCTCTTAGACGTCACCGATCTCGTCTTCATCGACCCGATCTGGACCGGCTACAGCCGGACCCTGCCCGGCGAGGACGTGAAGAAATTCACCGGTTTGAAGAACGACGTCGAGTCCGTCGCCGAGTTCATCCGCCTATGGACGAGCCGCAACGAGCGCTGGGGCTCGCCGAAGTTCCTGGCCGGCGAGAGCTACGGCACCACCCGCGCCGCCGGTCTCGCCCGCTACCTGGACCAGCGCTACGGCATGCTGTTGAACGGCGTCATCCTGGTCTCCGCGATCCTCAACTGGCAGGACCAGGAATTCCACGTCGGCAACGACATGCCGTACCTCTTGATCCTCCCCAGCTACACGGCGGCGGCCTGGTACCACAAGAAGCTGCCGCCCGAGCTCTCGGGCGACCTGCGGCGCACCCTGGACGAGGCCGAGGCCTTCGCCCTCCACGACTACGCCCTGGCCCTCCTGGACGGCGACCGCCTGCCCGAGGCGCGGCGGCGGGAGGTCGCGGCCCGGATCGCCCGCTACACCGGGCTCTCGATCGACTACGTGCTGCGCGCCAACCTGCGGATCGAGCTCGATCACTTCACCAAGGAGCTGCTGCGCGACCAGGGCAGGACCGTGGGCCGGCTCGACACCCGCCTGATCGGCCGCGACCTCGACTCCGTGGAGGCGACCCCTGAGTACGACCCGGCGAGCGCCGCGGTCAACGGGCAGTACGCCGGGGCGGTCAACGACTACCTGCGGCGCGAGCTGGGCTGGAAGAGCGACCTGGTCTACGAGTACTCTTCGCGCAAGGTCCACCCCTGGAGCTTCGAATCCTTTCCGAACCAGTACGCCAACCTGGCCGAGCCCCTGCGCCAGGAGATGACCCAGAACCCGGACTTGAAGGTCTTCGTCGCCGGCGGACACTACGACCTCGCGACCCCGTACTTCGACGCCGTCTACACCCTCGACCACCTGGGTCTGCCGCCGGAGCTCCGCGGCAACATCCGGATGGTCCAGTACGAGGCCGGGCACATGATGTACTTGGGCCGAGCCGAGCACGAGCGGCTGAAGCGCGACCTCGTGGAGTTCATCCGCGGGGCGACGGGGGGGACAGAGAAAGGGAAGTAGGGGCGGCCCCTACTTGACCCAGACCGTCTTGATGTTGACGAACTCGCGGATGCCGACCTCCGCCAGCTCGCGGCCGTAGCCCGAGCTCTTGATGCCGCCGAAGGGGAGCCGGGGGTCAGACTTGACGGCGCCGTTGACGAAGACCGAGCCGGCCTCGATCGCGGCGGCCAAGTCCTCGCCGCGCGCCGCGTCGCCCGTCCAGACGCTCGCGCCGAGGCCGAACTGGGAGCGGTTGGCGAGCAGGGCGGCATGGGCGGTGTCGCGCGCCCGCACGACCGCCGCCACCGGCCCGAAGGTCTCCTCGTCGAAGGCCGCCATCCCGGGCCGGACCCCGAGGAGGACCGCCGGGGCGTAGAACCAGCCCTTGCCGGGCAGGCGATGGCCGCCGGTCGCGAGGCGCGCCCCGGCCTGGACCGTCCGCTGCACCTGGTCGTCCAAATCGCCGAGCAGGTCTTCCCGCGCCATGGGGCCGACATCGGTCGCGCGGTCCATGGGGTCGCCGACTTTGAGCTCCTCCATCCGCCGGACCAGCTCCTCCTCGAAGCGGTCGGCCACGGCCTCGTCGACGATGAAGCGCTTGGCCGCGATGCAGCTCTGGCCGGAGTTGATGGTCCGCGCCTTGGCCGCCTGGCGCGCCGCCTCAGCCGGGTCGGCGTCGTCGAGGACGATGAAGGGGTCGGAGCCGCCGAGCTCCAGGACCGTCTTCTTGAGGCAGCGGCCGGCCTCCGCCGCCACCTCCCGCCCCGCGCGGTCGCTGCCGGTCAGGGTCACCGCCTGGACCGCCGGGTGGCGGATCAGCTCGGCCGTCCGGGAGGAGGGTACGAGGAGGGTGGTCATGACTCCTTCGGGGAAGCCCGCCTCATGGAACAGGGCCTCGATGGCGAGCGCCGTCCCCGGCACGTTCGAGGCGTGCTTCAAGAGCCCGACGTTCCCCGCCATGAGCCCCGGCGCGAGAAACCGGAAGACCTGCCAGAGGGGGAAGTTCCAGGGCATGACGGCGAGCACCGGCCCCAGCGGCTGGTAGCAGACGAAGCTCCGCGAGGCGTCGGTCGCCACCGTCTGCTCGGCGAGGAAGCGCTCGGCGTGCTCGGCGTAGAAGTCGCAGACCCAGGAGCACTTGTCGACCTCGGACTCGGACCCGGAGAGGGGCTTGCCCATCTCGGCGGTCATGAGAAGCGCGAAGCGGTCGCGGTTCTCGCGCAGGAGGTCGGCGGCCCGCCGCATGAGGCCGCCGCGCTCGGCGAAGGTGAAGTCCCGCCAGGAGGCAAAGGCGTCCGCGGCCTGCTCCAGGCGCCGCTTCACTTCCTTGGGATCGTGGTCGGGGTAGTCGGAGATCAGCTCTTCGGTCGCGGGGTTGATGGCTTTCATAGGGAAGATGAAAGCCTGCAAATTCCCTACCGAAGGAGGGTGATGGGATGGGTCCGCAAATGGCGGAGAGGGAGGGATTCGAACCCTCGGTCCGGGTTTACCCCGAACAACTGCTTAGCAGGCAGCCCCGATCGGCCACTCCGGCACCTCTCCGCGGTGTGGCAGGGCGTCATTCTAGAGGCGGGAGGGCCTGGAGTCAAAGATGGGGCCCAGAAGTTGGCGGAGGGGGTGGGATTCGAACCCACGGGCCGCTTGCGCGACCGGCGGTTTTCAAGACCGCTGCTTTAGACCGCTCAGCCACCCCTCCGGCGCGAGCGGGGGTAGCTTACCGCGTAGCGGCAATCTCGGCGAGACCGCCCATGTAGGGGCGGAGCGCCTGGGGGATCACCACCGAGCCGTCCTCCCGCTGGTAGTTCTCCAGGATGGCGACGAGGGTGCGGCCCACGGCCAGGCCGGAGCCGTTCAAGGTATGGACGAGCCGCGGTTTGCCGCCGCCCTCGGGTCGGTAGCGCAGGTTCGAGCGCCGGGCCTGGAAGTCCTCGCAGTTGCTGACCGAGGAGATCTCGCGGTAGGCGTCCTGACCCGGGAGCCAGACCTCCAAGTCGTAGGTCTTGGCGGCGGAGAAGCCCATGTCGCCCGTCGCCAGGCTCATCACCCGGTAGGGGAGCTCCAGGATCTCCAGCACCCGCGAGGCGGCCCGGGTCATCGCCTCCAGGGCCTCGTAGCTCGTCTCGGGAGCCGTCAGGTTGACCAGCTCGACCTTGCTGAACTGGTGCTGGCGGATGAGGCCGCGCACGTCCTTGCCGTAGGAACCCGCCTCGCTCCGAAAGCAGGGGGTGTAGGCGGTGTAGCGGAGGGGGAGGTCGCGCTCCTCCAGGATCTCGTCCCGGTGCATGCCGGTGAGGGGGACCTCGGCGGTGGGGATCAGGTAGTAGGGATAGCCTTCGAGCTTGAAGAGGTCCTGCTCGAACTTGGGGAGCTGGCCGGTCCCTGTCAGGGTCTCGCGATTGGCGAGGAAGGGGGGCAGCACCTCGCGGTAGCCGTGCTCGCCGGTGTGGAGGTCGAGCATGAAGGAGATGAGAGCCCGCTCCAGGCGGGCGCCGGCGCCGAGGTAGACCGTGAAGCGGGCCCCGGCGAGCTTGGCGCCGCGCTCGAAGTCGAGGATGCCGAGGGCCGGCCCGAGATCCCAGTGCGCCTTGGGCTGGAAGGCAAAGCGGGTGGGCTCGCCGACCGTGCGCTCCACCCGATTGGCGCTCTCGTCCCCCACCGGGACAGTCGGGTGGGGGAGATTGGGGATCGTGAGCTCGAGGCCCTGGATCTCGTCGTCGATCTCCTTCGAGCGCACTTCGAGCCCCTCGATGCGCGCCTTCAGGCCGCCGACCGCGGCGATCGCGGCATCGGCGGCATCCGCGGCGCTCCCCCCCTCCTTCTTGAGCCGGCCGATGTCGCGGCTCGCCTCGTTCCGCTGCCGCTTGAGCTCCTCCACCTCGACCAGGCCGGTGCGCCGCTCGGAGTCGAGCTGCGCCCAGCGGTCGAGGAGAGCGAGGTCGAAGTTGCGGGTGGAGAGGGCCGCGTGGACCCGCTCGAAGTGGTCACGCAGGAGATCTCGGGAGAGCATGGCCCGGCAGTCTAGCCGCGGCCTGAGGGGGCGTCAAACCCCGAGCTGGCGACGACCGCCGTACTACTGGCGATGACCGCCGGACTGCTGGCGACGACTGCCACCCTACCCGGCGATGGCCGCCGGACTGCTGGCGACGACCGCCAC
>JAXDLD010000185.1:0-3127 GCA_034666805.1 Acidobacteriota bacterium | reverse complement strand
CTCCTAAAGGATCTGGTCCCAGATCTCGCCGAACTCGTAGAAGCCCGTCCGGCCCAGGAGCCAGCGGGCGGCCTTGAGCGCGCCATGGGCGAAACCCGTCCGGCTGCGCGCCCGGTGCTCCAGGGTGATCGTATCAGCCTCGGAGTCGAAGCCGAGGACATGGGTTCCCGGAACCTTACCCGCGCGGTTGCTCGCCACGTCCACCTGCCGGGAGAAGCCGGCCCCCTCCATCCGGCGCACGAGCTCCAGGAGGGTGCCCGAGGGGGCGTCCTTCTTCTGGTCGTGATGGATCTCGTAGGCCCAGGCGCCATACTCCTCGGCCTCCGCCATGAGCCGGGCGGCGGTCGCGGCGAGCCGGTAGAAGATCTGCACCCCCACCGAGAAGTTGGCGCCGTATACCAGGCCGGAGCCCGAACGCTCGACC
Source organism: Acidobacteriota bacterium (assembly GCA_034666805.1). Lineage (GTDB taxonomy): Bacteria > Acidobacteriota > Thermoanaerobaculia > Multivoradales > UBA5704 > DASQPA01. The sequence goes on along the minus strand of JAXDLD010000185.1, from coordinate 2,703 downwards.
GCGGCGCGGACCCGCGCGAGCTCCGTCCCCCAGCCGGTGGCGCCGACGACGACCGGGATGCCGAGGGCGGCCAACCGTCGGACGTTCCCAGGGACCGCGGCGGCGATCGAGAAGTCGATGGCGACCTCGACCCCCGCCAGGCGCTCCGCCGTCAGGCCCGCGCCCTCTGGATTGTCGGCCGAGGTGAGCGTCGCGGCCACCTCGAAGCCATGGGCTGGGGCGAGCTCGGCCACCATGCGGCCCATTCGCCCATATCCCACCAGCGCCAGTCGGTTCATGCCCAGTCCTCCTCCCGGATCAGCTTCGCGTGCAGCTCGGCGAGCACCCGCGGCGCTTCGCCCTCGTCGACCCAGAAACGTACAGCGGGGGCGGCCCCTTCCTGTTCAAGCCGCGGCTCGTAGCCGGCGGCTGCCGCCAGGGCGCTCTGGACAAGATCGGGGCTCGTCGCCAGATCCTCGCTCACCAGCGAGATCACGGCCCGGCCGGGCGGGACGCTCACCTCGATCGGCAGCCCGAAAGAAAGGTGGGCCGCGGTGCGGCAGGCGAGCGAGAGGATGCGCGGCGGGGTGCCCTTCGCGCGCCGGCCGATCAGAGTGCCGCTCGCCCCGGGGTTGCGCGAGTTGAGGATGCGGATGGGGACGTCCCCGCGCCGGGCCGGCTCGATGGTCCCGGGATGAGGCTTCTTCGAGCCCGAGCAGGCGAGCTCCAGGGCCTCGTCGAAGGAGAGGGTGGGGACCACCCGCGCCCCGGGGACGAGCCGGGGGTCGGCGGTCAAGATGCCGTCGACGTCGGTCCAGATCTGCACCTCTTCCGCCCCCAAGGCGGCGCCGACGATGGCGGCCGAGAAGTCCGAGCCCTCCTTGCCGAGGGTGGTCGGCACCCCCTCGCGCGTCGCGCCGACATAGCCGCCGAGCACGGGGACGCCCCCGGCCGCGAGGACCGGCGAGAGCGCCGCCCGGAGCCGGGCGTCGGTCGCCTCATAGTCCGGCCGGGCGCGGGTGAAGCGGTCGTCGGTGACGATCACCCGCCGGCAGTCGATATGGGTGGCGTCGATCCCGCCCTGGCGGAGAGCCTGGGCGAGGAGGGCCGAGGAGAGCAGCTCGCCGAAACCGGCCACCAGGTCCTCGTCCCTGGGGGGGAGCGCGCGAATATTGGCGCCATGGGCGATCCGGTCGAGGGCCCGGTCGAGGTCGCCGAAGTGCTCGGCGAAGACAGCGTCCAGGCTCCCCTCCGGGGTGACCGCGCGCGCCTCGCGCTCGTGGAAGCTCCGGATCTCGGCCGCGATCGCCCGCGCCCCGGCGAGGTCGCCCGTGACCGCGGCCTCCCCGGCGTCCAAGAGCCGGCGGGTGGTCTTCGCCATGGCCGAGACGACGACCGCCGGCCGCCGGGGGAGCCGCTCGCGGACGAGGGCCACCACCCGCTCGATCCCGGCGGCGCCGTCGACCGAGCTGCCGCCGAACTTCAAGACGATCACGCCAGGAGCCCTTCGCTCCGCATCAGCTCGGCGTTCAAGACCGCCGCTCCGGCGGCGCCGCGCAGGGTGTTGTGCGAGAGGGCGACGAGCTTCCAGCCGAGCACCGGGCACTCGCGCAGGCGCCCCACGGCGGTCCCCATGCCCTTGTCGATGCCGGCGTCGCGCCGCGGCTGCGGCCGGTCGTGGCCGGGGAGGAGGTGGATGGGCTGGCGCGGGGCGGAGGGGAGCTCGCGCTCCTGGGGGAGGCCGCGGAAGCCGGTCAAGGCCGCCTCGATCTCGGCCCGCGACACCTTGCGGTCGAGCTCGAAGGAGGCCGTCACCATGTGGCCGTCGATCGACGGCACCCGGTTGCAGGCGGCGGAGAGGACGAGCGGCAGGGGGCGGATCGCCTCGCTGCCGGCCTCGAAGTCGCCGAGGATCTTCGGCGTCTCGGTCTCGACCTTCCGCTCCTCGTCGCCGCCGATGTAGGGAATGACGTTGCCGAGGATGTCGAGCGAGGGGACGCCCGGATAGCCCGCCCCGGAGACCGCCTGGAAGGTGGTGAGGATGGCGCGTTTCAATCCGAACGGGCGGAGAGCGGCGAAGGGGAGGACGATCACGACCGCCGCGCAGTTGGGGTTGGTGACGATCGCCCCGCTCCAGCCCCGCTTCTGGCGCTGGACGGAGAGGAGCCCCAGGTGACCGGGGTTGACCTCCGGCACGAGCAGGGGGACGTCCGGGTGCATCCGGTAGTGGCCCGAGTTCGAGACCACGAGGTGGCCGGCCTGGGCGAAGGCGCCCTCGATCTCGCCGGCCTGGGAGGAGGCCATGGAGGAGAAGACCAGCCGCGGCCCCTTGCCGGGCACGCACTCCTCGACCGTCATCCCGGCGACCCGCGCGGGAGGCGCCCCCTCCTGCTGCCAGCTCATGGCCTCGCCATAGCGCTTGCCGGCGCTCCGGTCCGAGGCCGCCACCCAGGTCAGCTCGAACCAGGGGTGGTTCTCGAGAAGCTGCACGAAGCGCTGGCCGACGGTGCCGGTCGCGCCGAGAACCCCGACCTCGATCTTCTTGTCCATGGTCCTCTCCAGTCTCCGGGGGCAGAGTAGTGCCCCCCCGGGCGGGCGTCAATGGGAGAGGAGTCGCACGAGGTCGCGATAGAGATCGACCGCTTCGATGAGCTGCCGCTTGGGCACCCGCTCCTCGGGGGTATGGGCGACGTGGATGCTCCCCGGCCCGAGGAGGAAGGGCTC
>JAXDLD010000184.1:0-2967 GCA_034666805.1 Acidobacteriota bacterium | reverse complement strand
TGCTGATCGTCAACCTGGGCAACGACCAGCGGCTCCACCCCGCCCCCGAGCCGCTCCTGGCGCCGCCCGAGGGCCACCGCTGGGCGCTCCTCTGGTCGAGCGAGAGCCCGCGCTACGGCGGCTCCGGCGCCGCCGAGCCGGAGAGCGAGGAGGAGGGCTGGCGTCTGCCGGGAAAGGCGGCGGTTTTCCTAGAGCCCCGCCCGCGGCTGCCTGTCGAGTCCATGGAGGGTCTGGAGGAGGGTGAGAATGGCTGAGACGACGGAGACGATTGAGACCACGGAGATCGCCGCGCCGCTGACCGCGGCGGTCCCCGACCTGATCGAAAAGGTGGAGACCCAGGGCGCCGCCGGCCTGGAGCGGCTCCTGGCGCGCGAGTGGCTGGTCACCAACGGCCTCGGCGGCTACGCCTCGGGGACGGTGGCCGGGATTTCCACCCGGCGCTACCACGCGCTCTTGATCGCCGCCCTGCCGGCGCCGACCGGCCGCATGGTCACCCTCTGTCAGGTCTGGGAGCGGCTCTTCCTCCCCGGCGGCCGGGTCGTGCAGCTCGGCGGGGTCGAGCGGGTCGGCCACCAGCCCGACCTCCCCGGAGCGGGCTATCTCTCCGAGTTCCGGCTCGAAGCCGGCCTGCCGGTCTGGACCTACGACATCGAGGGGCTGCGCCTGACCAAGCGGATCGTCATGCCCCACCTCCAGAACGCCGTCCACATCCTCTATAAGATTGAAGGCGCCACGGGCCCCTGGCGCCTGGAGCTCGAGCCCACGGTCCACTTCCGCCCCCACGAGAGCGAGGTGAACGCCCCGCTCGCCGGCCCCTACTCGTTCACCTTCTGCGACGGCCGCTACGAGCTCTCCGTGCCGGGGTCCTGCCCGTCCCTGCGCTTCCGGCCGCAGGGCGGGGAGGCGACCTTCACGGTCACCGGCCGCAAGCTGGTCGAGATGTACTACCGGCTGGAGCACGACCGCGGCTACCCCTCGACCGGCGAGATGTGGAGCCCGGGCTGGTTCGGCTTCGACCTCCCCGGAGACGGCGAGATCGCGCTGGCGGCGGCGACCGAGCCCTGGGAGGTGCTGACGGCGCTCTCCTCGGCCGAGGCGCTCGCCCACGAGCTCGAACGGCGCGAGCGGCTCCTCGGCTCGGCCGTCCCCACGGCGCGGGACGCGGTCGGCTCCGAGCTGGTGCTCGCCGCCGACGACTTCATCATCACTCCGCCGCGGACCGAGGACGCCGCGCGCGCCCGGGCCGCCGGGGAGGAGGCCCGCACGGTGATCGCCGGCTACCACTGGTTCACCGACTGGGGGCGGGACACCATGATCAGCCTGGAGGGGCTCTCGGTCCCCACCGGCCGGTGCGCTGAGGCGCGCTACATCCTCCGCACCTTCGCGAGCCACGTGCGGGACGGCCTCATCCCCAACCTCTTCCCCGAAGGCAATCGGGAGGGCCTCTACCATACCGCGGATGCCACCCTCTGGTTCTTCCACGCCGTCGACCGCTACGTCGCGGCCACGAGGGACCGGGAGACCTTGAACCTCCTCCTGCCGGTCTTCCTGGACATCGCCGAGCACCACTTGGCGGGCACCCGCTTCGGGATCGGGGTCGATCCGGCGGACGGCCTGCTCCGCCAGGGGGCCGAGGGCTACCAGCTCACCTGGATGGACGCTAAGGTCGATGGCTGGGTGGTGACCCCGCGGCGCGGCAAGGCGGTCGAGATCAACGCCCTCTGGTACAACGCGCTCCTGCTTCTCGCCGGCTGGCTGCGGACCGAGCGCGGAGAGAGCGACCCCGACGCCGCGCGCCTTGCCGGGCACGCCGAGCGGGCCCGGGTCTCCTTCAACGAGCGCTTCTGGTACGCGGAGGGGGGCTACCTTTATGATGTCGTGGACGGCGAAAAGGGTGACGACACCGCCTGCCGGCCGAACCAGCTCTTCGCCCTCTCCCTCGATCACCCGGTGCTGGCGCCCGAGCGCTGGGCGCCGGTGCTCCAGGTGGTGACCGAGCGCCTGCTCACCCCGGTGGGCCTGCGCTCGCTTAGCCCCGGCCACCCCGACTACAAGCCTTGCTACGACGGCGACCTCCGCGCCCGGGACGCCGCCTACCACCAGGGGACGGTCTGGGGTTGGCTGATCGGCCCCTACGTCAACGCCTGGCTGCGGGTCCACCCCGGCGACCCGGCGGCGGCGCGGCGTTTCCTCGAAGGCTTCGTGCCGCACCTGGAAGACGCCGGGGTCGGCTCGATCAGCGAGGTCTTCGACGCCAAGGCCCCCTTCAAGCCCCGCGGCTGCATCGCCCAGGCCTGGAGCGTCGCCGAGGTGCTGCGCTGCTGGGTGCTGACGGCGGGGTAGGGCCCCCGCATAGGCGCTAACTTAGGGTGGTCTCTCCAGGGGCGGGTGGGTCCCTCCCCCCTAGACGGGGGCGGGTTGGGTCCGGGGGAGGCCAGGAGAGGCCAGGAGGGGGGCGCCCCGCTTTCACGACGGACCGCGCGGAAAGCCCTCCATCTCTGACATCCGCGTTGCCTGCAGGAGATGTATTCTCTCATGGGTGACGAGAATCCGGTACGCATCCAGCAAGCTATAGGTGACTAAGCGGGAGATGGGAGACGTGATAATGATCTTCTCCAGATCCAGTCCCGCCGTCGCCTTCATGTATCGGATCAACTGCTCCTGCTGGTCCAGGAACCGTTGGACGATCTCCCCGTCGATCCTGCTGCTTGCGGGCTGGAAGATCTTAGGGGCTTTCAGCTTCCGCGCGGAGTCCGGGGAGACGGCCTGGAACAGCAGCTTCCCCCAAAGGGCGGGCAGGAAGGGCAGGCGCTCCCAAAATGTGGTCTTCTTCTCTCCGCTTAGAGCGCCTAACAAAACCCCCGTTCGAGTAGGTGCGAGCAGATGAGCGCACAGCCGATCTTAAGAAAAGCTTCGTGGATGTCTGCGCGACGTTCATACCGGACCTTGAGTCTCCTGAAACGGTTC
>JAXDLD010000183.1:0-4303 GCA_034666805.1 Acidobacteriota bacterium | reverse complement strand
GCGTGGGCTATGACGGGAGTGACGAGGAGAGCGGCGAGCAGGGTGAACGCCGGTAGGGTGCGCAGTCGGATGGTAGACATGAATCCTCCCTTGGGCCGATCCACGGGGCGGCAGAAGGGCCGTCCTGGTCTGCCTCTAAAAGAGAAAGTGTCATAACCACACCACAAAGTGACATCTCAACGAAGAACATGGCGCGTCTGCCGACGCTGTCACCCTTTTCCGTACCCTGACGAGGGTACGTAAAACCGGGATAGAGTCCGCCGATGCTCGTGGACTGGAGGCTCGTCCTCACCCTGGCGGTTGCGCTCGCCTTCACAGAGGGGCTGTGCTGGCTCCTCGCCCGCGGCCTCGGGCTGCGGCTCGGCCGCTGGGCGGTCCTGGGGGGGCTCCTCCTGCCGCTCGCCCTCCTCGCCCCCTGGCTCGACGGCTCCCGGCTTCTTGTCCCCTGCGACATCCTCATGGCGCCGATCCCCGGGGCTCCCCAGCTCCCGCGGGTCGACCGTCACGACCTCCTGAACGACTCCATTTACCAGTTCCTCCCCTGGGAGCTGGAGATCCGCCACGCCCTGGCCGCCCGCCGGCTGCCTTTCTGGTCCGACCTCCTGGAAGGCGGCACCTCCCCCTGGGCCAACCCCCAGGCCGGCGTCCTCTCGCCACTCCAGATGCCGGCCCGCCTCCTGCCCATCCAGCACCACCTCCTCGGGGCGCTGGCGCTCAAGATCCTCGTCGCCTTCCAGGGGACCTGGCTGCTCGCCCGCCGGGTCGGACGGAGCCGGGCGTCGAGCCTCCTCGCGGGAGCGGGCTTCGCCATCGGCGGCGGCATCCTCTCCTGGGGGCTCTTCCCCCACACCGCGGCGGCCGCCTGGGTGCCCTGGCTCGCCACCGGGGTGATCGGGCTCTTCCGCCGCCCCACCGGGCGGAGCCTGGCGACCACCGCGGCGCTCACCGCCGCTCTCCTCCTCTCCGGCCACCCGGAGGTGGCGGCGATCGGCGGCCTCTTCGCCGCGCTCTGCGGTCTTCTGCTCCGGCGCCGCGCGCTCGGGCTCGTCCGCGGGCTCGGAGCGGCGGCTCTCGCCGCCCTCCTCGGTCTCGGCCTGGCAGCGCCGCACGTCTTCCCCTTCCTCTCGATCCTCCCGGATTCCCAGCGCGCGCACGAGACCCTGGCCCTCTCCCTCCCGCCGACCCACCCCAGCCTCTTCGATCCGCGCTCCTGGTTCCTGCCCGGCCGCTCCGTTCTCGTCCTCGCGCCGACCAACCCGCGGGCCTTCGGCCGGCCGTTCGAGGATCCGTTCGGAGGCGCGATCGACTGGGCGGACTCTTGCAGCGGCTACACCGGCCTCGTCGCCTTCGCCGGCTTTCTGCTCGCCCTCCTCGCCGCCCGCGACCGCCGGGCACTCCCGTTCCTCCTCTTCGCCGGAGTGGGACTGCTGCTCTCCGCCCGCTTTCTGCCCTTCGCCTACCTCCTCCACCAGATCCCGCCGCTCCGGATGCTGGCCTACGAGCGCTTCCTCCTCGTCGCTTGCCTCGCCCTCGCGGTCGCCGGCGCCTTTGGCATCGACCTCCTCCTCCGTCGCACGCGACGGGAGGGACGACTGCGGATCGGGATCGCCCTCGCCTTGGCGGCCGGGATCAGCCTGGCAGTGCATGCCGATAGCTACGTCGTCTTGCTGTGGGCGCTGATCGCCGCGAGCGCCCTCGCCGCGCTCTCCGGTCTCGCCTCCCGGCGGCGGGTCGCGGCGGCGCTCCTCGGGATCGCCCTGCTGCTCGATCTCGTTCCATGGGGAAGGAGCCTGCAGCCCGCCGGCCACCCGGCCCTCTTCTATCCCCGAACTCCGTTCCTGGCCGACCTGACCCGCGAGGTATCCGCGCCGGGCGGCCCCTACCGGGCGGTGGGGGCGGAGTACCTCGTCTACCCGTCGCTCCTCCCCTTCTACGGCATCGCCGAGGCCCGGCCGCACAATCCGCTCGCGCCCATGCCGTACGTCCAGGTCCTCTCGGCCGCCTTCGACTTCCATCCGTCGATGGTCGAGTACTTCGCGCGTTTCCGGAACGTCGACCACCCGCTGCTCGACTTCTTGAACGTGCGGGCGGTCGTGGCGAGCGTCGCCATGCCCCCCAGCCACAAGCTCGAGCTCGCCGACGGCGGACGCTACGCCCCCTTCTTCCTCTACCGCAACCCTGGCGCCCTGCCGCGCTGGTTCATCCCGGACGGCGCCGAGGTCGTCGACCGCCGGGCGATCGGCCGCTTCATTGCCGGCATGAAAGACCCCGCCCGGGTCGCCCTCTTCGCCGACGAGGTCGGTTCGTGGCGCCCCGCCGGCCTGCCGCCGCGCCCGCGGGCGCTCGCCGCCCTCTCTTCTATCCCCGGTCGCCTCGCCCTCGCCCTCCCCGAGCCGGCGGGGCCGGCCGGCACCCTGGTCGCCACCTCGATCCCCTACTCCCGTGGCTGGCGAGCGAGCGCTGCCGACCGCACGCTCCGCACCCTGACCGTGGACGGCGCCTTCCTCGGCATCCGGGTCCCGCCCGGGGTGACCCACCTCGATCTCCGCTTCCTTCCTCCCGGTCTCCTCGCCGGTCTCGTTGTCTTCCTCCTGTCTGCCCTGATCTGCGCCGCCCTGCTCCTGGCCGGCCGCCCCGACCCGTGAGATCCCGCTACGGCCTGGAAGGAACCGGCCGCCGGTCGTGTTCTGTCTCCTGAAATCATGACTACCGCAGATCCCCAACCGCTCCCACCCTCCGCACGCCCCGTGCGTCCCGGCCTCTTCGGCGGCCTCGTCTCCTCCAAGCAGCCCCCGCCGAAAGCGGATGTCGCCGACCCCGCTAAGGCCAAGGCGAAGGCCAAGCTCCAGTTCAAGGTCGTCCTCGCGGACGCCATGGACCTCATCCGGGCGCGCAAGGGGCGGCTCGCCTTCGGTCTCCTCCTCATGGCGATCAACCGGATGGCCGCCCTGGTCCTGCCGGGGACGACCAAGTACCTGGTCGACGACGTCATCGGCAAGGGCAACCGCCACCTCCTCTACCTCCTCGTGCTGGCGGCGGGAGCGGCGACGATCGCCCAGGCCGTAACCTCCTACGGCCTCGCCCAGGTCCTCGGCAAGGCTGCCCAGCGTTCGATCACCGAAATGCGGCGCAAGGTGCAGCGGCACGTCGGTCGGCTGTCCGTGGGCTTCTTCGACCAGACCAAGACCGGCGTCCTCTTAGCGCGCGTCATGAGCGACGCCGAGGGCATCCGCAACCTCGTGGGCACCGGCCTGGTCGAGATGGTGGGCGGGGCGGTGACCGCGAGCTTCGCCCTCTGCTACCTCTTCTACACAAACGTCAAGCTCACCCTGGTCACCCTCTCGGTGCTGTCGCTCTTCAGCATCGTCATGTACTACGCCTTCAAGATCCTGCGCCCGCTCTTCCGCGAGCGCTCGAAGATCAACGCCGACATCTCGGGCCGGCTCACCGAGTCGTTCTCCGGCGTGCGGGTGGTCAAGGCCTACGGCGCCGAGCAGCGCGAGTCGCTGGTCTTCTCCAAGGGGGTCCACCGCCTGTTCCGCAACGTCGCCAAGACGATGACCGGCACCTCGCTGATCGGCGCGGTCTCGACCCTCCTCCTGGGGATGATCGGCATCGCCATGATGGTGATCGGCGGCAACGAGGTGCTGGCCAAGCACATGTCCCTGGGCTCCTTCTTCTCCTTCACTCTTTTCCTGGGGCTCCTGGTGGGGCCGGCCATCCAGATCGTCAACATCGGCAGCCAGTTGACGGAGGCCTTCGCCGGGCTCGAGCGCATCCGGGAGATCCGCGACGAGACCCCGGAGGACGCCGGGGAGGCCGAGCGCGAGGCCCTGCCCGAGCTCCTGGGGCTGGTGGAATTCAAGGACGTCTCCTTCGCCTACCAGGCGGACCGGCCGGTCCTCTTGGAGGTCTCGCTCACGGCGCTCCCCGGCACGGTCAACGCGCTCGTCGGCCCCTCGGGGTCGGGCAAGAGCACCCTCATCGGCCTGATCGCCGCCTTCCACCGCGCCACCTCCGGCACGATCCTGGTCGACGGCCACGACCTCGCGAACGTCCGCCTCGCCGACTACCGGGCGCAACTCGGCGTCGTCTTCCAGGACAACTTCCTCTTCGACGGCACCGTGCTCGAGAACATCGCCTACGCCCGGCCGCACGCCGCCGAGGAGGACATCCTCCGCGCCGCCCACATCGCCCACTGCGATGCCTTCGTCGATCGCCTGCCGGAGGGTTACGAGACGGTGGTCGGGGAGCGCGGGGTGAAGCTCTCCGGGGGTGAGCGGCAGCGGGTGGCCATCGCCCG
>JAXDLD010000182.1:0-6850 GCA_034666805.1 Acidobacteriota bacterium | reverse complement strand
AACCCCCAGCACCTCTACGGCCGCCACCTCGGCGCCTGCCCCTGGTGCGCGCGGGCCGCCGCCGCCCGGGTCGCCGGCACCGTCCTGCCGGGGGCGGCAGCGAGCGGCGGCATTGGCAGCATGGGCGCCGGGCCGCTCCCGGGGGTGCCGGGCACGGGCTTCCGGCCAGCGCCGAAGGTGGCGAGCGGCCCGGTCCCGGTGTCGGCGGGGTCGAAGAACCTCTCTTTCGGCTGCATGGGTGTCGGCGTCGCCCTCCTCCTCGCCTTCTTCGGCTACGTCTTCCTGTTCGCCAAGAAGGACGTCGTGCCGGACTCGGGCGAGAAGCCGATCGACCCCGAGGCGGTGGCCGCCATGGCCCAGCTCCAGAAGCGCCAGACGAACCCGGCGATCCCCGGCGGCTGCGATCCCCTGGCCCTCTCCTGGGTGCGGACGCTCATCCGGATCGCCCCCGTCCGGGGCGGCCAGGCCGCCCTCCTCCCCCTGCTCGACAAGGAGGTGAGCTACCGCACCTGGAATGCCCACGAGCCCCTGGACCCGAGTTGCATGGACCTCTACCTCCAGGCGCTCGCGGCGCAGGTCCCCGGCAACTGGAAGTACTCGCCGTTCGCGACCGGCGGCATGGAGAGCCTGACCGCCCTCCTGGACAACTTCAACAGCGGGGGGTCGAGCGACGACAACAGCGGGATGGGGGATCTCCTGCGCTTCGCGAAGCCGTACCCGTCGTACTGCCCGCCGAGCGTCTACTGCGAGGTCCAGATCGTGCCCGACTCCGTGCAGACCGAATCCGCCACGCGGATCGGGCTCAACGCGCATTTGAGGGAGAGGAAGGACTTCGGGGACTGGAGAGACCGGGGATTCCGGCTGAGACTGGAGTGGGACAGCCGGAGCCGGAAGTGGTCGGCCGCGGAGGATGCACGGACCGGCGATCGCTCGCCCTGACCCGGCCGGGGGGCTTGCTCGGCGGGACGCGGCGGGACGCTATACTGCGTGGGAGCGGCCGCACGGTGGCCGCCGCGAAGGAGACCCGACATGGATACCCTGACCGTCGAGACCGCCGGGCGCGCCCGGGACGTCGAGCTGACCGACGAGGAGCTGGTCGTCCGCCTGGCCGACGGGCGGACCCTCTTAGTCCCCCTCGCCTGGTTCCCCAAGCTGCGGGACGCCAACCCCGAGGAGCGCCGGGGCTGGAAGCTGGTCGGCGACGGCGACCGCATCCACTGGCCGGCCCTGGGGATCGACATCGGCGTCCGCGGCCTCCTCCGGGGCACGCCGGCGCCGTCGTTCTACCGCCCCGCCGACCGGTGAAGATCCTCTTCACCAACACCACTCTCGCTCACCGCACCGGCTCCGAGCTGTACGTGCTCGAAGTCGCCCGCGCCCTCCTGGCCCGCGGTCACCAGCCGGTCGCCTGGAGCCCGGTCTTAGGCGAGCTCGCGGCCGAGATCCGCGCCGCCGGGGTGCCGGTGATCGACGACCTGGCGGCACTGGCCGAGCTGAGCGGAGTCCCCGACCTCATCCACGGCCAGCACCACCTGGAGACGATGACGGCGCTCCTGCGCTTCCCCGGCACCCCCGGGATCTTCGTCTGCCACGGCGCTCTCCCTTGGGAGGAGGCGCCGCCGCGCTTCCCGCGCCTCTACCGCTACCTGGCGGTCGACGAGGCGACCCGCGAGCGGCTGACGGCGGCGGCGGTGCCCGCGGAGCGGATCACGACGCTCCTCAATTTCGTCGACCTCGCGCGCTTTCGCCCCCGGGCGTCCACCTCGCCCCTGCCGCCGCGCCCCCGGCGGGCCCTCGTCTTCAGCAACAGCGCCTCGGAGGCGACCTTCCTCCCCGCCGTCCGCGCGGCCTCTGCGGCGGCCGGCCTCGCTCTCGACGTGGCGGGGATCGCCAGCGGCCGGCCGGCCGCCTGCCCGGAGGCGCTCCTCCCCGGCTACGACCTGGTCTTCGCCAAGGGGCGCTCGGCGCTCGAAGCGATGGCCGTGGGCGCCGCGGTCGTCCTCTGCGACTCCGCCGGCTGCGGGCCCCTGGTGACCGCGGCGGATTTCGATCGCCTGCGGCAGCGGAACTTCGGGCTCCGCAGCCTGACCGAGCCGGTCGAGCCCGCGATCCTTGAACGCCAGATCGCCCGCTACGACCCGGAGGACGCGGCCCGAGTCTCCGAGCGGGTACGGGCCGAGGCCGGCCTCGAATCGGCCGTCGACCGCCTGGTCGAGATCTACGAGTCGGTGCTGGCCGAGCCCGCCCCCGCCGCTCCCGAAACCGACGCCGCGGGCGAGGAGAGGCGGGCCGCCGCCGCCTATTTGGGCTGGCTCAACCCCTACGTCAAGGAGCGCGGGCGCCTGCTCATCGACCGCGACGCCCTCTGGCGCCGGGTGCACGGGCTGACCGCCGAGCTGGCGGCCGCGAGCGGAGAGCTGGCGGCCGAGCGCGAGCGGACGGCGAATCTCCGGGCCGAGCTCGCCTCCCAGCGCGCCACCGCCACCTGGCGCCTGCGCGAGGCGCTCCTCGCCAGACCCGGAGTCGTCCGCCTCTACCGGCTCCTGCGCGGTCTGCCGGCGGCTTGACCCGGCGCGCGGCACAGAAGGTGCAAAGACTCTCCCGCGCCCGCTCATGCTGGAGCGGCCTGGAGGAGGTGGAGATTGTGACATTCCCGAACCGCGGTACCGGCTCCGGTACCCTCATCATCATCGGTGGTCACGAAGAGAAGCAGCGGGAGAGCGACATCCTGAAAACCGTCGCCGAGCGGGTCGGCAAGGGCCGGCTGGTGGTCGCCACCGTGGCGAGCAGCGAGAAGAACGGGGAGCTGGCGAAGGAGTACGACGAGGTCTTCCGTGAGCTGGGAGTCAAGGACATCGCCATCTTGGACGTCCGCGACCGCTCCGAGGCGCTCTCCGAGGAGGCCGAGGCGGTGCTCGACGGGGCGACGGCGGTCTTCTTCACCGGCGGCGACCAGCTGCGGATCACCAGCCAGCTCGGCGATTCGCGGGCCTACCGCCGGATCGAGGAGATCTACCAGAAGGGCGGCACCATCGCCGGGACCTCGGCCGGCGCCTCGGTGATGAGCGAGACCATGCTGGTCGAGGGCGACGGCGAGGCCTCCTACAAGATCGGCAGCGCGCTCCGCATGGCCCCCGGGCTCGGGTTCCTGCGGCGGGTCATCGTCGACCAGCACTTCGCGGAGCGCGGCCGGCTCCCCCGGCTCCTCGGCGCAGTGGCCCAGAACCCCGCCTACCTGGGGGTGGGGATCGACGAGAACTCCGCCATCCTCGTCCATGGCGAGGACTGGTTCGAGGTCCTGGGCGAGGGCGCGGTCTACGTCCTCGACGCCTCCCAGGTGACCTTCTCGAATCTGAGCGAGGCGGACCAGGACGAGACCCTGTCGATCTTCGACGTCAGGATGCACGTGCTCGCCGCCGGCGAGTGCTTCGACCTCCGGGAGCGCCGGCCGGAGATCAAGTCCCCGGAGGAAGAGAAGGAAAAGAAGCGGCCGAAGAAAAAGAAGGCCGACAAGTAGCTTACCGCTTCCCCACGAGGTGGATCTCGCGCTTGCTCTTCTCCAGGAACCGCTCACGGACGAGGAGATCGCCGTCCCGCACCAGGAGCTTTCCGCGGGCGACGACGTGCCGGACCTCGAGCTCTCCCTTGGAGAGCACCAGGAGATCGGCGTCCCGCCCCGGTTCGAGCTGCCCCTTGCCGTGGAGGTGGAGCACCGAGGCGGTGTTGGCGGTGACCAGGGCGAGGGCCCGTTCGAGCGGTAGGCGGCCCTGGTCGACGACCTGGCGGAGCTCCTCGAAGAGGGTCTTGGGAGCGCTGCTGTCGGAGTCGGTCGAGAGGGTCAGCCGCTCCGGATCGCCCCCCCGCTCCAGGAAGACCGCGACCCACTTTTCGATCCCGGGCTCGGCGGTGTCCATGTCCACGAAGCAGCCGCGCCGGGTGAGCTCGGCGGCCTCGGCGACGAGCTCCTCGCTGCGTTCCACGTGGGTCGGATAGAGGCACGCGGGCGGGATCTCTTCGGCCTCCAGGAGCGCACGGAGCGGCGCCAGCCGGCCGCCGCCCTCGCCCAGGTGGAAGTGGATGACCCCGGCCTTGCCGGAGAGGATCCCCCCGACGTGGGCGTCGACCGCCATCCGGGCCAGCTCGTGCGGCTCGGGCTGGGACGCGCGGTGGTCCGAGAGGGCGATCTCGCCGACCCCGATCACCTTGTCGATCAGGATCAGGTCGTCGCGCACCGAGCCGGTGAAGGTCACCGCGGGGAGCCCGTAGTGGCCGGTGTAGCAGAAACCGGTGATCCCGTTCTCCTCCAGCCCCCGCACCTTGGCGAGGAGGTCGGGGAGAGTCCGGGTGGTGGCGTCGACCCCCAGGAGACCGACGACGGTGGTGGTGCCGCAGGGGACGATCTCGCTCCACTGGAGGTCCGGGCTGCGGCTGGCGAACCCTTCCTCCCCGCTGCCGCCGAGGAGGTGCATGTGCGGGTCGATCACCCCCGGGGTGACGATACAGCCGGCCGCGTCGACCACCTCGACCGGCAGCCCCAGGGCCTCGACGGCCCGGACGTCGATCTCCGCCTGATCCGCGATCCGGGCGATCCGATCGCCGATCAGGAGCACGGTTTTTCGCCCCCGCGGCTCCGGGGCGTAGATCTCGCCGTTCTGGATGATGGTGAACATCTCCCTCCCTTTCCCTTCCGCTCCTTATCGCTGGACCTGGGCCAGCTCCGGCAGCGCGGGAGCTTCCGCGGTGGCGGCCCCCGCTTTCGCCGGGTCGAACTCCGTGATCTGGCGCCAGCAGCGGTCGAGCTTGTCCCCGAAGATGACGACGAGGTCGCCCGGACGCGCGAGGTGCAGCGCACGGTCGACCGACGCCTCCTCGTCCAGGACCTCGGGCAGGATGCGCTCCCTCGGCACACCGGCCGCGAGGAGCCCTTGGCGGAGCACCTCGCCCGTCTCGCCCCGGGCGCGGCCGCGCCGATCGTCGTCCTCGCGCAGCACGAAGAGGTCGAACACCGGGGCCGCCGCCCGGGCCAGGGCGCGGACGTCCTCGTCCCGGCGGTCGCCGGGGGCGGCGACGACGCCGATCCGCCGGCCCGCTACGGCCAAGTTGGCGGCGGTCCTGGCGATCGCCTCCATGCCGTGGGCATTGTGGGCATAGTCGAGGAGCACCTTGAACGGGTGGCGGTCGTAGAAGTTGAGCCGGCCGGGGATGGCGTCGAAGTCCATGCGGAAAGTGCGCAATCCCTGGCGGATGACTTCCAGGCTGACCCCCAGGCCGTGGGCGACCGCCGCCGCGAACATCGCGTTCTGCACGTTGTGGAGGGCGGATCCGCCGAGGGAGGCGGGGATCTGCCGCACCCAGAGGAGAGGGATCTCCTTGCCCCCGTCGTGAAAGGTGATGAGCCGGTCGCCGCCCTTCCCCGCCTCCAGCACCACCGCCTTGCCCCGCGACCGCACGTGGCGGCGGACCCGGCCGCGCGGCGGCTCCATGCTGACGTAGATCGGCTCGCCCGGGCTCATCGCCGCCATCTGCGCCACCCGCGGGTCGTCGGCATTCAAGACGCAGTAGTCCCGCGCCACCTCGACGACGATCTGCTTGACCCGCGCGAGCTCGTCCAGGTCGTCGATCCCCCCCAGCCCCAAGTGATCGGCGGCGACGTTGATCACCGCCCCGACGTTGCACTTCCTCCAGCCGAGCCCGGCGCGGACGATGCCGCCGCGGGCGGTCTCCAAAACCGCCGCGTTGACCGTGGGGTCGCGCAGCACCAGCCGGCTCGACCAGGGGCCGGTCAGGTCGCCCTCGGCGATGCGGACGCCGTCGATGTAGACCCCGTCGGTCGTCGCCATGCCGACGTTGAAGCCGGCCGTGGTCAGGATGTGCCCGACCATGCGGGTAGTGGTGGTCTTGCCGTTGGTGCCGGTGATCGCCGCCAAGGGGATGCGGGACGGACAGCCGCGCGGGAAGAGCATTTCGATCACCGACCCCGCGACGTCCCGCGGCAGCCCCTCCGAGGGGTCCAAGTGCATGCGGAGACCCGGCGCGGCGTTGACCTCGACGATCGCCCCGCCCACTTCGCGGTAGCTCCGGGTGATGTCGGGGCAGAGGAAGTCGACCCCGGCGACGTCCAACCCGATCGCCCGCGCCGCGCGCTCGGCCATCCGCCGGTTGTCGGGGTGAACGTCGTCGGTGCGGTCGATCGCCGTCCCCCCGGTTGACAGGTTGCCGGTCGTCCGCAGGAAGAAGACCTCACCCGCTGGCAGGACCGAAGCCGGCGTCAGGCAGGCCTCGGCCAATAGGCGCAGGGCCTCGGCGTCGAGCTCGATCCGGGTCAGCGACTTCTCGTGCCCGTGGCCGCGCCGGGGGTCGCTGTTGACCTGGTCGACGAGCTCGCGCACGGTCTGGACGCCGTTGCCCACGACATGCCCGGGGACCCGCTGGGCCACGGCGGCGACCTTCCCGCCGACGACCAGGATGCGGTAGTCGCAGCCGGCCTGGTGGGTCTCGACGATGACCTCCCGCGAGATCTCGGCCGCCCGCTCCCAGGCCGAGCGCACCTGGTCGGGGACGGTGAGGCCGGTCGAGACGCCGCGGCCCTGGTTGCCGTCGAGCGGCTTGACGACGACGGGGTAGCCGAGCCGCTCCGCCGCCGCGAGAGCCGCCTCGAGGGAAGTGACGACCTCCTGCTTGGGCACCGGGATCGCGAGGTCGGCGAGAATGCGGCTGGTCATGCTCTTGTCGCCCGCGAGCTCGACCGCGGTCAAGGGGGTGCCGCTCGTCAGGGCGGCCTCGATCCGCTGCTGGTGGCAGCCGTGGCCGAGTTGGATGAGCGCCCCGTCGTTCAACCGCATCCAGGGGA
>JAXDLD010000181.1:0-3371 GCA_034666805.1 Acidobacteriota bacterium | reverse complement strand
CGCCGACCGGGAGGCGGTCGAGGCGCTCTGCGAGAGGCTCGGGTTCAAGACCCTGCCGAAGCGGATCGCGCGCTGGCGTGAGTAGCCCTACTCCATCCCCTCCACCAGCACCCCGTACCCGGAGGTCCCCACCAGCAGCTTGCCGTCGAGGATCAGGGCCGCCGTGACGTCCCGGGCGAGGACCGGGAGGTCGACCGGCTTGACGGTCCTCGTCTCGCGCTCGAAGAGCGCCGCCTTGTCGCCGGTGATGAAGAGCACGGGATAGCGGGCGTCCCCGGTGGGGACGACGCGGTTGGGCTTCGCCGGCAGCTCGACCCAGAGGGCATCCGGGGCGTCCCTCCGGGTCCAGGCGCCGTCCGGTCCCCAGAGGAGGAGCCGGTCGGCCAGGCGTTCCAGACGGCCGGAGCTGCCAGCCGGGGTTAGGATGGTGTGATTGGCGGCAGCGGTCAGCCGGTAGAGGCCCTTGTCGTCGGTCACCCAGAGGGCGCCGGGGAGGAGGGCGGCCGAGCGCGGGGCGTCGTGCTTGAAGGCCTTCTCGACGAACTTGTCGCCGCGCAGCTCGTAGAGCTTCGCCGCCGTCCGCGCCACCAGGGTCGTGCCGTCCGAGAGGATCTGCTCGATCCGCCCGTCCCCCAGCTCCGGGATGCGGTGCCAGTCCTGCCCCAGCCGCTGGTAGAGACCGCGCTCGGTGGCGGCGTAGGGGCGCCCCTTGTGGACCGCCAGGTCGACCACCGTGGGGAGCGGCGCGAAGAGACCGTCGAAGGTGCGGCCGCGGTCGCGCGAGATGTGGATGCCGGAGATCGGGCCGGCGTGGTTGATGGCGACCAGCAGCTCGTCGCCCACCGCGGCCAGGGCGGCGACCCGGGTGTTGGTCATGCCGCGGCTCGTGCGCTGGAAGTTCCTGCCGCCGTCGGAAGAGAGCCAGATGCCGGAGCCCTCGGTCCCCAGGACGATGCGGTCGGGCCGCGCCTTGTCGACGGCGATCGCCATCACCGAGAGCGCCGGATCGCCGATCCGCGCCCAGGTATGGGTAGGGTCAGTCGAGGTCGAGGCGTAGAGCCCGGACACGGTGCCGGCCAGGAGCCGGCCGTCGGGGAGGGGGGCGAAAGAGACGGTGCGGCGCTCGTCGAGGCCGGTCTTGAAGCGGGTCCAGGTGTTGCCGCGGTCCACGGTCTGGTAGACCCAGCCGCAGGTCGAGGCCCAGATCTCGCCCGGATGGTCGGGGATCGGAGTCAGGCTGAAGACCTCGGTGTCGAGCACCATCCCCTGGAACACCCCGGCCCAGGTCCTGCCGCCGTCCTCGCTGCGGTAGGCCTGGCGCCAGGTGCCGGCGATCACCATGTCGGTCAGGACGGGGTCGACGTAGAGGCTGGTCACCTTCGCCATCTCGGCGAGGTCGCCGGTCAGGTGCTTCCAGCTCGCCCCGCCGTCCTCGCTGCCGTAGACGCCGGAGAGGGTGCCGGCGTAGAGCCGGCCCTCCTTGCCGGGGACTAATGCCAAGGTATAGACCGGCTCGTCCGGCAGGCCCGCGCTCCGCGCCGACCAGCTCTTGCCGAGGTCGTCCGAGTAGGCGACCTGGCCGCTCCCCCACACTCCCCAGAGCGCCACCCAGAGCCGGGACGGCTTGTTGGGATCGAAGACGAGCCGGCTCACCACCCAGCCGGGGAACGGCAGGGAGGCGCCGGCATCCTTCCAGGAGCGGCCGCCGTTGTCCGAGAGGTAGACCTGCCCGGCGGAGGTGCCGGCCAGGAGAGTGTCTGGACTGTCCGGCACCACCACGAGGCTGCGGACGTCGCCGCCGTAGATCGGCGCCGGATGCCACTCGGCGGCCAGGACCGCCGAGGCGGCCGACGCGAGGAGCACAAACCCGAGGAGAGCTTTCCTGATCATCCTAGAACCCTGTCATGACGTTAACCGACACTTCGCCGTATTGCAAAGAGCGTTCCTGGCGCCGGCTCACTCCTCCCGGGTCAGCCCGAGCTTACGCTTGATCCCGAACCAGCCGTTGCGGATCTTCCAGAAGCGGCTGTTCTCCATGGCGGCGATGCGGGCTTCGAGGACCGAGATCTCGTAGTCCGCCTCGGCCCGCCTCTGGACGAGGGCCTCGGCGTGCTCCTTGCGGAGGCGAGCGGTCTCGGCGGCCATCGTCACCAGGTCGCGCTGGAGGGAGGCTAAGAGAGCGGCGTCGATCGTCGCCGCGTAGAGGACCGACTCCAGGCCGTTGGCGTCGATCACCCGGATCGTGAGCGCCCCGGTCGAGCGCGAGGTGCCGCGCGGCAGCCGGACCGCGAAGCGCCAGCCCTGGGCCTCGATGCGCACGTCGTTCTTGAACAGCAACTCCGCCACGTCGCCGCGCGGATGGAAGAGGCGGCAGACCTGGAGCACCTCGCCGTCGACCGCGACCCGCACCTCGCGCACGGGCTGGCCCGAGACCCGGTCGACCACCCAGCCGGAGAGGTCGAGCCGGTCGGGAGGGGTGAGCTTGCAGCTGTCGACGTAGCCCTCGGGCAGGGCGCGGACGGTGAGCCCCGAGAAGTCCGCCGCCGGCCGGTCGGCCACCACGTAGAGGTCCTGGAAGTTGCAGAAGCCGCGCGGGATGCGGTGCACGGAGCTGCCCGGGGCGGCACGCTCGACCGCCCGGCGCACGAAGGCCTCGGTCACCCAGCAGGTGCCGTACTGGCTCTTGGCGAGCGACCCGCTCTCGGAGATCGCCTCGAAGAGGAAGCCCTCGGGCGTCCTCTCGCGCTCGGGATGGAGGAGGCTCCAGTCGTGGACGCTGAAGACGAGGAGCCCGCCGGGGGCGAGCAGGCCGCGCAGGCGGGCGAGCCAGCCATGGAAGGTCGCCTCCGGCAGGTGGCTGAAGAGGGAGGAGACGAGGATGCAGTCGAAGCGCTCCGCCGCCTGGAAATCGTCCGGCGAGGCGGTCGAGACCTGGCCGTGGACCCCGAGCTGCTCCTCCTGGAAGCGTACCCCCTCGGTGTAGATGTCCGACACCCAGACCCGCTCGGGCGGCAGGTCGCGGACGATGAAGCGGGTCACCCGCCCGTAGCCGCTGGCGAAGTCGAGGAGGCGGCCGACCCGGTCGAGGCTCCCGAAATGCCAGGTGAGGATCGCCCGGAAGGTCTCCCAGATCAGCAGGCCGGACTGGAAGTAGACGGCGAGCGCCGGATCGCGGTCGCCGCCGAAGCTCTCCTCCAGGAAGATCAGCATCTCGTCGGCGGCGTGGATGTTCAAGTTGGTGCCGGCGAGCACCTCCTCGGGGCAGACGGCGGCCAGGAGCGGGTTCGAGTCCTCGGTGCGGTAGGCGAGATCCATGACGGTTTCTTAAGGTGGCCGGGCGAGGCCGGAGCATAGCAGGGGTGGCGGGATGG
>JAXDLD010000180.1:0-9966 GCA_034666805.1 Acidobacteriota bacterium | reverse complement strand
CGTCCGAAAGATCGATCGCCGCCGCCCGCGGCTGCCGGCCGAGCCAGCGCCCAAGCGCCAGGTGGGGCTCCGGCAGGAGGTGGCGGAGCACCGCCTGGCGCGCCGCGGCGCGGAGCGCCGGGACGTCGAGCCGGGCTGGAAGGGTAACCTTCCTGCCGTCGAAGCGGGCGCCGGAAGCGATCACGAAGCGGCCGGCGGCCGACTCGCCGACGGTGCCGGAGAGCCACAGCCCATCGCCGGCCCGGGCCTGGGAACGTCTCAAGAAACGGCCGCCGGACGGGCGGGTGCCGAGGAGCGTCAGGCTGGCGGTCGTCGCCTGGGGGTGGCGCGCGAGGTCGCCGCCCGCCAAGCGCACGCCGAAGCTCCGGCAGGCGGTGAGAAAAGCTTTGAAGAAACGCCGGTGATCGAAACCTGCCGTCGCGGAGAGAGCGAGAAAGCCGTAGGCCGGCTGGGCGCCCGTCGCCGCCAGGTCGGAGAGGTTGACGGCGAGCAGGCGCCGCGCGAGCACGGCCTCGGGGAGATCGGCGGGGAAGTGGACGCCGGCGATCTGGCTGTCGACGGTGACCGCGAACGAACGGGTGGGGAGGAGCGCGGCGTCGTCGCCCAGGAGCGATTCCTCGCCCCACTCCTTAGCGATCTGTTGGCGGAGCCAGGAGAGCAGCCGGTCTTCGGAGCTTTTGGGCAAAGGCGTGATCGTTAGATGGCGTTTTAGACCGCCGCCGCCTGGCGCTCGGTCTCGACGTCTTCTGTGGCGGCGACGGCATCGGCGGCATCGGCGGGATCGGCGGCATCGGCGGCATCGGCGGCGATGGCGGCGGCGTGGAGGTCGACGTCCAAGAGGGCGATCTTCAGGACCTCGTCCATGTGATCGACGAAATGGAAGGTGAGGTCTTTCTTGATCGTCTCCGGGATCTCGATCAGATCGCGGCGGTTGAGCTTGGGGACGATCACCGTGTGGATGCCGGCGAGCTTGGCGGCCAGGACCTTCTCTTTCAAACCGCCGATGGGCAGGACGTCGCCGCGGAGCGTGATCTCGCCGGTCATCGCCACCCGCCGGTTGATCGGCCGGTTGGTGAGCACCGAGAGGATGGCGCTGCCGATCGTGATCCCCGCCGAGGGGCCGTCCTTGGGGATCGAGCCGGCCGGCACGTGGACGTGGATGTCGTGCTTCGAAAAGTAGTCCTCCGCCATCCCGTGGGTGCCGGAGTAGGCGCGGGCGTAGGAGAGCGCCGCCTGGGCCGACTCCTTCATGACGTCGCCCAACTGACCGGTTAGGAGGAGCTGCCCCTTGCCCGGCACCGCCACCACCTCGATGAAGAGGAGATCGCCGCCCACCGCGGTCCAGGCGAGGCCCGTCGCCACCCCCACGCGGTCGCGGTCGAGGAGCTCCTCGCTGAAATGCTTCCGGGGCCCGAGCAGCTCCTCGACCTTGGCGGCATCGATCACGGTCTGGCCCTCCCGTCCGCGGGCGACGGAGACGGCGACCTTGCGGCAGATGGCGGCGAGCTCGCGCTCGAGGTTTCGGAGGCCCGCCTCCTTCGTATAACCGGAGATGATCTGCTGAATGCCGTCGTCGGTGAAATCGATCCACGTCTCGGCGATCCCGTTCTCCTTCAACTGCTTGGGGATCAGGTGCGCGCGCGCGATGCGGAGCTTCTCCTCCTCGGTGTAGCCGGAGAGGCGGATCACCTCCATGCGATCAAGGAAGGCCGGCTGGACCGGCTCCAGGAGGTTCGCGGTGGCGATGAACATCACCTTCGAGAGGTCGTAGGAGAGCCCGAGATAGTGATCGACGAAACTGAAGTTCTGCTCCGGGTCGAGCACTTCCAAAAGCGCCGAGGAGGGGTCGCCCCGATAGTCGGCGCCGATCTTGTCGATCTCGTCCAGCACGAAGACCGGGTTGCTCGTGCCGGCCTGGCGGATGCCCTGGACGATCCGTCCGGGGAGCGCGCCGACGTAGGTACGGCGATGGCCGCGGATCTCGGCCTCGTCGCGCACGCCGCCCAGCGAGATACGCACGAACTGGCGGCCGAGCGAGCGGGCGATCGAACGCCCGAGAGAGGTCTTGCCGACGCCCGGCGGTCCGACGAAGCAGAGGATCGGCCCGCGGGTGTCCTGCTTGAGCTTGCGGACCGCCAGGTATTCGAGGATGCGCTCCTTGACCTTCTCTAAATCGTAGTGGTCCTCGTCCAAGACCTGCTGCGCGTGATCGAGCTCCAGGTTGTCGTCGGAGTAGGTCTGCCAGGGGAGGGCCGTCAACCAGTCCAGATAGGTGCGGATGATCTGTGTCTCGGCGCTCTCGGGGTGGCTGCGTTCGAGCCTCTTGACCTGCCGTTCGAGCTCCTCTTTCGCCTCGTCCGAAAGCTTTTTGTCCGTGGCGAGCTTCCTGTAGTTGGCGATCTCCTCCGACAGCTCCTCGCCCTCGCCCAGCTCCTGCTGGATCGCTTTCAGCTGCTGGCGCAGGAAGTACTCGCGCTGGCTCCGGTCCATCTCGCCCCGCGCCTGCGACGAGATCTCCTGTTGCATGGTGAGCACCTGGATCTCGCGCGCCAGGAGATCGCTCACCTTCTTCAGGCGTTCGACCGGATGGATGGTCTCCAGGATCTCCTGCGCCTCGTCGGGTTTCAGATCGAGATTGGAAGCCGCGAGATCGGCCAGGCGTCCGGCGTCCTCCAGGTTGGCGGCGATCACCATCACCTCGGGCGAGATCCCCTTGCCGAGGGTGACGGCGCGGTCGAGGCTCTCCTTGACGCTCCGCACGAGGGCCTCGATCTCCAGGCTGCGCTCGCCCGCGGGCGGCTCCTCGATGCGTTCGATCTTCGCCTGCAGGTAGGGGTCGATCTGGCTGATGTGCTCGATTCGGGCGCGCGCCAGCCCCTGGACGAGGATGCGGATGCGACCGTCGGGGAGCTTCAGCATGCGCATGATGACGGCCGCGGTGCCGACGCTGTAGAGATCGGCCTCGCCCGGGTTGTCCATGGCGCCGTCCCTCTGCGCCACGAGCATGATGACGCGGCTCTCGGCGAGCGCGCGATCGACCGCGACGACGCTCTTGTCCCTCCCTACCGACAGCGGCAGGATGATGTAGGGAAAGATCACCGTGTCCTTGAGCGGGAGCACGGGGAGTACGTCGGGGATCTTGATCGCCTCGTCGGGCTGGTCCCCCGGCGGCTTGCTCATCCTTCGGTTCCCCCGTCTTCCTCGATATGCAAGCGGTGAGCCGCGTGGCGTTTTTCTTGCACTTTCGGAAACGCGATCGTCAGCAGGCCGTCTTTCAAGCTCGCCGTCCCGCCGTGGCTGTTGACCGGCCAGAAGAGCTGGACCTCGCGCACGAAGCGGCCGTGCCCGCGCTCGACGCACTGGAACTTGATCCGTTGGGCGGAGGGGAGCGGGGTCGACTTGGTGCCGGAGAGGGTGACGAGCCGGCCCTTGACCTCGACGGTCAGGTCCTCGGCGGTGAGACCCGGCACCTCGGCGAGGATCAAGACCTCCTCGGGCGTCTCGACGATGTCGACGGCGGGCTGCCACTCGCTCCCCGGACGGCTGGCCTCGCCCACGGCCAGGGCCTCCTGGAACAGGCGATCGAGCTCGGACTGGAAGCGCGAGACCAGGAAGAGGGAGGCGTACTTGCCGGCCATCTTTAAGGTGCCTCTTTGGTGGGATGGATCAAGGTTTTGAGCACGTCCATGAAGGCGTCGACGTCCTCGAAGCGCCGGTAGACCGAGGCGAAGCGGACGTAGGCGACCTGGTCGAGCTCGCGCAGGCGCTCCATGATGAAACCGCCGATCTCCTGGGTCGAGATCTCGCGGTCCTCGCGTTCGTGCAGCATGTTCTCGGTCTGTTCGACGATCCCCTCGAGCTTCTTTAAGGGCACCGGCCGCTTCTCGCAGGCCTTCAAGAGGCCGCCCAGGAGCTTCTTGCGGCTGAACTCCTCGCGCGAGCCGTCGTGCTTGACGACCATGTAGGGGATATCCTCGATCTGCTCGTAGGAGGTGAAGCGGCGGGCGCAGGAGAGGCACTCGCGGCGCCGGCGGATGGTGTCGCCGTCACGGCTCTCCCGGGAATCGACCACACGGTCCCGGTTGGCGGAGCAGAAGGGGCACTTCACTGGCGATTCTTTTGCGTTGAGCGCAATTTATTCTTTTGCGTTAAGCGCAATGTTCAGGCGCAGGAGGAGCTTTTCCAGGCTGGCGGCGTCTTTGATCTCTACGGGCAGGTCGCGCACCGAGTCCATGACCCGGTTCTCTTCGTCCTCGACCTGGAAGCTGACGAGGATGCGGCGCGCGCGCTCGAAGTCGGTGCGTTTCAAGGTCAGCTCGATGTTTCGCGACAGCTCGCCGCGGCCGTTCTTGCCCGGCGCCGGCCGGGCGGCGGCAGGTGGAGCGGCTGCCGGGGCGTTCGGCGGGTTGGGAGCGGGTCCCGGCCCGGCGCTGTTCGCCGGCTGCATGGCCTCCCGCCGCAGCTTTTCGAGCTCGCCCAGGACGTCGACCGAGGAGCGGCTCCGCGCCGGCGCCGGCCGCGCGGCCGGCGCCGGAGGAGCCGGGGCGGGAGCGGCGGCCGGCGCCGGCTTCGCGCCGGCCGCTGGGGTTGCTGGCGCTGAAGCCCTGGGGGGAGCGGCGGGAGCCACGGCCGGGCGGGGGGGCGCCGGGGGGGGCGGGGACATGGGCCGGGCGGGGGTCGCCGCGCTCTCCCCGCCGCGGGTCAGGCGCTTCTTGAGCGACAGGAGGGTCAGTTTCGAGACCCCCTTGAGCGTCTCGAACACCCCCTGGCCGGTCAGAGCTGAAGCCTCGAAGGCCGGCCAGCCATGGGGGTTCAGGACCCGGTTCATCTCGTCCACGCTCAGGATGTCGGCCAGGTCCCGCTTGTTGTACTGGAGGACGAGCGGCAGGCTCTCGGAGGAGAGGCCCATCTCGGCCAGGTTCTCCTCCAGGTTCTTGAAGGAGTCGAGGTTGGCCTGCTGCATGGCGCGCTGCGAGTCGGCGACGAAGACCACTCCGTCGACCCCCTTCAAGACCAGCTTGCGGGTGGTGTTGTAGAAGACCTGGCCGGGGACCGTGTAGAGCTGGATGCGGGTGTTGAAGCCGGCGATCTGGCCGACGTCGATGGGCAGGAGGTCGAAGAAGAGGGTGCGGTCGGTCTCCGTCTCCAGCGACACCATCTCGCCCCGGGAATCGCCCGAGGTATGGCCATAGATGTAGTG
This sequence comes from Acidobacteriota bacterium, assembly GCA_034666805.1. Taxonomy (GTDB): domain Bacteria; phylum Acidobacteriota; class Thermoanaerobaculia; order Multivoradales; family UBA5704; genus DASQPA01. The sequence continues at coordinate 4,766 of JAXDLD010000180.1, read as the reverse complement.
CAGATTGGTCGTCTTGCCGCACAGACCGGGGCCGTAGTAAACCACCTTGGCCGCCATCTGCATCGTGCTGTAGTTGAAAAACACCATATCTTACCGGACCTTACACGGGGACGGAAGCATAGCACCGCCCTTGATGGAGGGTCAATTCCTGCCTTTTAGTGTCGACTGATGAGCCCCTCACATAGGGGCACCGCGGGCAGAAGCTTACACCCTGTGCCGTGTTAACCTACGCGCGCCTATGAAAACGATCCGGATCGGGAACGGACAGGGGTTCTGGGGGGACAGCGTCGACGCCCCCGTCGAGCTGCTCTAAGGGGGGCCGATCGACTACATCGGCATGGACTACCTGGCCGAGGTCACCCTGTCGATCATGATGCGGCAGAAGCTCAAGGACCCGAAGCTCGGCTACGCCACCGACTTCATCGGCTTCATCCGCCGCACCCTGCCGGAAATCCAGAAGCGGAACGTCCGCATCCTGACCAACGCCGGGGGTCTCAACCCGCGCGCCTGCCGGGCCCGCATCCTCGAAGTGGCGAGGGAGCTCGGCTGCGGCGGCCTCCGGGTCGGGGTGGTCGAGGGGGACGACGTCCACGCCCGGCTCCGGGAGCTGATCGCGGCCGGCCACGAGATGGCGAACATGGACACCGGGGAGCCGCTCGCGCCGCACGTGGCCCAGGTGATGAGCGCCAACGCCTACCTGGGCGCCCGGCCGGTGGTCAAGGCCTTGGAGCTGGGGGCGCAGATCGTCCTCTGCGGGCGGATCACCGACACCGCGCTCGCCCTGGCCCCCATGATTCACGAGTTCGGTTGGGGCGAGGAGGACTGGGACCGCCTGGCCGCCGGCACCATCGCCGGCCACATTCTGGAGTGCGGCGCCCAGTGCACGGGGGGCAACTTCAGCCGCTTCTGGGAGGTGCCCGACCTCTGGAACGTCGGCTATCCCATCATCGAGGCGCGGCCGGACGGCACCTTCACGGTCACCAAGCACGCCGGGACCGGGGGCATGGTGACGGTCGACACCGTCTCCGAGCAGCTCCTCTACGAGATGAGCAATCCTACCGCCTACATCACTCCGGACGTCACCGCCGACTTCAGCTCGATCCGCCTGCGCCAGGAGGGGCCGGACCGGGTGGAGGTCTCCGGCATCCAGGGGGGGCCCAAGACCCCCTTCCTCAAGATCTCGGGCTCGTACCTGGCCGGCTACAAGGCGGTGGGGCAGATCACCGTCTCGGGCCCGCGGGCGGTCGAGAAGGCGGAGCTCGCGGCGGAGATCGTCTGGAAGCGGCTGGAGCGGGCCGGGGTCACTTTCGAGCCGGAGCACCGGATCACCGAGATGGTGGGGCTGGGCGCCTGCCTGCCGGGGATCCTCGCCGCTCCCGCCGACCCGCCGGAGGTCGTGCTGCGGCTCGGCGTGCGCGATCCCGACCGCAAGCGGGTCGAGCGCTTCGGGATGGAGATCGCGCCCTTGGTCACCGCCGGGCCGCCGGGGGTCACCGGCTTCGCCGGCGGCCGTCCCAAGCCGCAGGAGGTGGTCGCCTACTGGCCGGCCCTCCTCACCCGCGAGGAGGTCGAGGGGCGGATCGAGGTGACCGTCGAGACCACGGACAGCCCGGGGGAGAGATAGACATGGACCGACCGCTCGCCCGCCGCTGGTACGGCGGCCTCTCCGCCGGCCTCCTGCCGGTGCTCCTCCTGGGTTTCGGCTACAGCGCCATCGCCGACCGGCTGGCCTTCGTCTACTGGGCCCTCGCCCTCGGCGCCGCCTACACCCTCCTCCTCCGCCACGGCCTCTCCGCGGGCTGGGGGGACGCGCGCCTGGCCGGCGCCCTTGCCCTCCTCCTGGCCGCCGGCTTCGCCGCCTTCGCGGCGCTCGAGCGGGCGCACGGTGAGATTCTGGACCTCGGCTTCCGCGCGCTGCTGCCCGCCGTCTACCGGCCGGCGACGACGGCGCCGGTCACCGCCTTCGCCTTGGCCGCCGTGCTGGCGACGGGCGGCGGGCTCGCCCTCCTTGCCGCTAGAGCCGGCAGAGCACGGGGGCGGGCATGAAGCTGCCGCTCCTGCGGATCGCCCACGCCCGCTCGGGGGACAAGGGGGACGCGAGCAACGTCGGCCTGATCGCCGACTCGGCCGAGATCTACGAGCTGCTGCGCCGGGAGGTGACGGTCGAGCGGGTGAAGGAGCACTTCCGGGAGGTCTGCCGCGGGAAGGTCGAGCGTTTCGAGATCCCCAACCTCCTGGCCTTGAACTTCATGCTCCACGACTCGCTGGGGGGGGGCGGCACGGAGAGCCTCAAAACCGACGCCCAGGGCAAGACCCACGCCCAGGGGATGCTGCTCCTGGAGATCGAGGTGCCGGACGAGATCGCGGCCCGGCTGCCCCATCGCGAACACCACGGCCATGGCTGAAACGCCCGAGATGGCCGAGATCCCAGACGACGGCCTCTTAGCCGCCCGCCGCGACGGCGACCTGCTCTGGGTGACGCTCCAGGATCCGGCGCGGGCCAACGCCCTCTCGCCGCGGCTGATCGCCGAGCTGACCGCCCTCTACCGCCGCGATCTGCGCGCGGAGGGGGTGCGGGCGGTGCTTCTTTCCGGCGCCGGGAAGAACTTCTCGGCCGGCGCCGATCTGGAGCACCTGCGCTCCCTCCGCGACGCCGGGCCGGAGGAGAACCTCGCCGACTCGCTCCGCCTCCGCGACCTCTTCCACGCCGTGCTGCGCCAGGAGGCCCTGACGGTGGCGCTGGTGCAGGGAGCCTGCGTGGCCGGCGGTTGCGGCCTCGCCACGGCGCACGACTTCGTCATCGCCGCGGAGGATGCCCGCTTCCTCTACAGCGAGGTGCGTATCGGCTTCGTGGCGGCGCTCGTCGCCACCTACCTGCCGCTCCGCCTGCGGGGCGCCGACATCCGCGAGCTGCTCCTCTATCCCCAGCTCCTGGAGGCGCCGCGGGCCTTGGCGATCGGCCTCGTGAACCGGGTGGTCGACACCGCCGCCAACCTCCCCAAGGCAGGCGCGGCGCTCGCCGCGGAGATCCTCGGGAACGGCAGCTCCGAGTCGATCGCCCGCACCAAGCGCCTGCTCCTGGACGTCCTCGGCCGCCCTCTGGACGACGCGATGCAGCATGCCGCGGAGGTCAACGCCGCGTCCCGGGCGACCGACGACTGCAAGCACGGGATCGCGACGTTCCTCGAGACGAAGAAGCCGCCGCGCTGGCGGTCGTAGGCGTCAGTTCCGCCGCCCGCCCAGCAGCCCCGCCCGCATCAGGTAGTAGAGCAGCGTCATCAGGGTCGAGACGACCGCCGCCACGTAGGTCAGGGCGGCGGCGTTCAGCACCCGGTCCATGCCTTCGCGCTCCTGCGGCATCACGATCCCCTGGTCGACGGCCGCGCGCTTGGCGCGGGCCGTGGCGTTGAACTCGACCGGCAGGGTGACGACCTGGAAGGCGAGGACGCAGGAGAAGAGCATCGCCCCAAAGAGCACGACCTGCTGGTTGTGGAGCAGGAAGAGGCCCAGCATCATCACGATGTAGCCCAGGGAGGAGCCGATGTTGGCGGTCGGCACGAGGGCCGAGCGCAGCCAGAGCGGCTTGTAGCCGGCGGCGTGCTGGAGGGCGTGTCCCGCCTCGTGGCAGGCGACCCCCACCGCGGCGACCGAGTTGGAGCCGTAGACCCCCTCCGACAGGTTGAGGGTCTTGTTGGCCGGGTTGTAGTGGTCGGTCAGCATGCCGCCCGTCGCCACCACCTGGACGTCCTGAATGCCGGCGCCGCGGAGCATCTCCTGGGCCGCCTGGGCTCCGGTCAGGCCGCGCATCGTGCGGACCTGGGAGTATTTCTTGAATGCCGACTTCGTGCGGAAGCTCGCCCAGAGCGACAGCAGCACGGCCGGCAGGATGAACAGCAGGTAATCGGGGTGGAAGAAGAACATGGTGCGGACATCCTCCTTGTCGAGAGATAAAACAGCGCCCGGCCGCGGCGCATTTCCGCCGCTTTGGTAGAGTGAAGCCGGAGGTAGATGGTATGTCTGCGAACGGCAAAGTAGCGATCGTCACCGGCGGCAGCCGAGGTATCGGCCGCGCCGTGGCCGAGGCCCTCCTGGGGCAGGGCTGGCGAGTCCACATCTGCAGCAAAAGCCCCGAGTCCGTAGAGAGAGCGTTGTCGGATATGGCCGGCGCGGTCGAGGGGCAGGCGGTCGACGTGCGCGACGAGGGCGCGGTCGAAGCCTTCGTCCGCTCCGTGGGAGAGGCCGAAGGGGGGCGGATCGACCTCCTCGTCAACAACGCGGGGCTCGGGGTTTTCGGCCCGGTCGACGAGCTTTCGGGCGAGGTCTTCAGGGAGGTGATCGAGACCAACCTCCTGGGCGCCTTCTACTTCCTGCGCTCTGTTTCGCGGGTGATGAAGCCGCGCGGGGAGGGGTGGATCGTCAACATCGCCTCGCTCGCCGGCAAGAACGCCATGGCCGGGGGCGCCGCCTACAACGCCAGCAAGTTCGGCCTGATCGGCCTCTCCGAGGCCGCCATGCTCGACCTGCGCCCGCATGGGGTGCGGGTGGCCGCGATCCTGCCGGGGAGCGTCGACACCGGGTTCGGGCATCCATCGGGGAAAAGCGCCGGGCAGGGCGCCGGGAAAGGGGCCGGGCAGTCCTGGCGCCTCCAGCCCGAGGACGTGGCGGCGATGGTCCTCCACCTCCTCACCTATCCGGAGAACGCCCTCCCCAGCCTGGTCGAGATGCGCCCGACCCGGCCGCCGAAGTAGGGGACGCACCTATGCACA
>JAXDLD010000179.1:0-5027 GCA_034666805.1 Acidobacteriota bacterium | reverse complement strand
CAGCGTTCGAGGGGCGGGTGGTCCTGGTCGGCGAGGGCCGCCATCAGGCCGCGGATCTCGAAGGGCGGGAAGGCCCGCACGTCGCGCTCCCGCGGGTCGCTCGTGGGCGCCGGCCGGGGGAAGCGCTCGCCCGGGGCCCGGTAGGTGTGCTCGTGGTGGGCGAGGAGGAGCCGGCAGGCCTCGCCCAAGTCGCGGGCGAAGTACTGCGCCGGCCCGCTGGGGCCCGGGCTGCGCTCGGCTTCAGCTTCGGCTTCGGCTTCGGCTCGGGCACCGGCGAGGACCATCGCCCCTTCGGGGGTGAGGATGAGGGTGCCGCGGGTGTGCATCAGGGTCGTCGCCGCCGCGTTCCAGAAGGACTGGGCGCCGGCGTTCAACCCGTGCACGACGAGGTTGATCTCGCCGCCCGCCCGGGTGAAGCCGACGATCCGGCGGAGGACCCGGGCGCTCCAGTCCCCGGCTTCGCCGGCCGCTCCGGTGGAGACGGCGAACCAGTCGACCGGCACCCCCATCTCCGCGGCGAGGTCGAGGGCCGCCACGATCCGCCGGCACTCGGGCTCGCCGAAAATCCCCCTGCCGTGGCCGGGGTCGGCCAGGAGGATCACCCGCGCCATTCCCTCCGGATAGCGGCCGGTGTAGTTGCGCACCACCCCGGCGATGATCCCGGCCGTGTTGCCGCCGTACGGGCGGTCGACCGGTACCAGGCGTCCGGCGCGGTTGGCTGGGTCGGCCGGATCGTCCAGGAGGTCGTGCTCGGCGAAGTCGCCCACCGGCAGGTCGGCCTGCGCCTCCTGCCGCGGCGGGGCCAGCCGCTTGATCACCTCATAGGGGTAGACGAGGCCCCGGCGGCGCAGCTCGACCACCTTCTGGGCGTACTCGCGGAGCGGTTTGAGCGGTGCCGCGGAGGGCTTGCGGAAGCGCAACGTCATCTCCCCCTCGCCGGGGTTCGAGATCTCCAGCACCCACTCGCGGAGCGCGCCCCCCTCGCGGTCCGGGATGCAGCAGCGCACCGCCACCTTTTCGAGCCCCAGCCCGTGGGCGAGGGGCGACATGCGCTGGACGAGGCCGGAGAGCTCGGTCGGCGCGAGGTCGACCGGCGGCCAGGCGTAGAGGAGGACCCGGTTCCACAGCAGCCGCTGGCCGGCCGGCCGTCGCGCCTGGAAGAGCCGGATGCCGGCGAGCGACTCCATCAGCATGTGCTCCAGCTCGGGGAGCTGGACGACCCGGCCGGCGGCGTCGCGGACGGGGGTGAAGTCGCGCACCTCGGCGAGAGCGAAGAGCCGCTCGTCCCGAGGGTTGCCCGCCGCCATTCCGTGAAAGAGGTAGACCCCTTCCGGCGACGGCAGCCGGCCGAGCCGGAAGTTGCCGAGCCGCCAGAGCTCCAGCCGCTGGGCCATCATGGGGTGGAGCCCGCGCTGGAGCCGGTCCTCGGCATAGCCCGCTTCCGTGGGCCGGAAGGTGAAGTGCTCGACCCCCGTGGGGTCGGAGAGGGAGACCGCCACCCGCCGCAGGCCGGCGGGGAAGCCGGGCTGGGCGAGGTGGGCCGCGATCTCGGCGGCGACCGCGTCCGGGCTGGCGGTGGCTGCGTCCGGGCTGGCGGCGGTCCCGGCGGGGGAGCCGGGGCGCCAGAGATAGAGGTCGACCGCCACCTCGCGGCCCTCGCGCGGCGTCGTCTCGACCTCGGCGCGCACCGCCGCCAGGGCCGCGGCCAGGCGGGCGTGCTCGGCGTGGGTGGCGAGGACCCGGACCGGCACCTGGTGCTCGTAGTCGGCGCGCACGAAGCCGTGGCCGGAGGCTGAGAAGAGCTGGACGTCGGAGAGCGGATGGATGCGGTAGTAGCGCCGGAGCATGACCTCGAGGATCGTCTGGCGGAGAGCCGGGCCGCCGGCCTCGACGCTGTCGTCGAAACCCTGGGAGAGCCGGCGGTGGAGCGGCTGGGTGCACTCGACCAGGGCGCGGATGCGCGCCGCCCGCTCCTCCGGCTCGGGAGAGCCGGCGAGACGGGCGAGGTCGGCGTCCGCCGCCGCGTAGGCGCGGTCGCGCACGGCGGCCAAGAGCGGCCGGTCGAAGCCGCGGTAGCGCACCTCGCGGGCGAGGTCGTAGACCGCCGGCTCCCGCCCCTGGGTCTCGGCGATCATCCGGTCGAGCAAATCTCGCAGCTCGGCGCCGGTATCGCCGGTATCGCCCGTATCGCCCGTATGGCCGGAGCCAAGGAGGCGCTCGAGCAAGGCGAGCACGGGGGGGACCTGGTGCGCCCGGTGGCGGTGGGAGAGGGCGATCCGGAAGAGGCTCTCCTCGAGCTCCGGCGTCCGTTCGAGGCTCGGCTTCACTCCATAGTGGGCGACGGCCTGGCGCAGCTTGCCGAGGAAGGAGGGGGGGAGGCCGAGGCCGCCGGCGTCCAGGTTGCGGAGGTAGGTCGAGAGGTACTCCTCGGCGCTGTGCCGGGCGACGTCGACCCCGGTGGCATGGGTGAAGAGCGCGGCGACGTCGGCGAAGGCGCCGAGGATCTCCTTGAGGGCGGCGGTGGACGGAGCGCCGCCCACGGGGAGGGCGGCGAGCTGCCGTTCGACCTCCCGGGGGTCGAAGTCGTAGCCGAGCATCAACCGCCGCACCTCGGCCAGGCTCCCGGCGTCCCCAGACCTGCCCCCGGCGTCCGCGGTGGGGGCGTCGAAGCGGACCCGCTCTCCGGCCCCGGCCGGGGTTCCCTCCCCCTCTCTCTCGCCCTGGCCGATCCGGTGCGGGATGCCGTCGACCTCGACCAGGAGGTCGCGCCCCTGGGCGTCGGCGCGGACCTGCCAGCGGCGGCGGCCGAAGGCGAGCGAGCGGCCGGTCCGGCCGCGCGGGCCGACCCGCGTCTCGAAGCGGCGGCCGTCGACCTCCACCCGGTAGAGGAGGGGCTCCAGGCACTGGACCGCGAATTCGTAGGACCGGCCGCGGTGGCGGAGCGCGCTCCGGTGACTCCCGGCGAGCGGGACCTCCGGCCGGCCGCGGGCCGCGGAGGCGAGGAAGCGGGCCCGGGCGAGATCGAGAGCGGCCTCGCAGCTGTCGATCGCCGCCGCCACGAGGGCGGCCTGGGCGCCGCGGCGGGGGAGGTGCCCGCCGCTCGCCACCAGCCGGTCGAGCCAGTCCGGGCGGGTCGAGGCCGCGCCGGTCGCCAGGCGGTCGAGGATCTCGGCGAGGAAGGCCTTGTCGGTCGCCCCGCCTAAGACCGTCACCACCGTGCGGGCGAGGCCGCGCTGCAGGCGGTCGAGGGCCTCGGTCCGGCTGCCGCCGTGGGCGGTGAGGCGGACAAGGACGGGAGCGTGATGGGAGGGATGGGCGGCCGGGCTCTCCCCCTCCTCGACCTCGGGGTCGGCGCGGAGGCCGGCCCCGGCGGCCGGGCGGAGGAGCTCGACGATCCCGGGGCTGGGCGCGAAGCCGGACTCCGGGTCGAGCGCCGAGAGGCAGACCTGGACCGCATGCCCCCGCGGCTCCGGCGGCTCGCCCTTGAGCTGGCCGCCGTGGGAGAGGTGGACCTGGCGGGCGGCGAGGTCGAGCCCGGTAGTCGCCTCGACCAGGGCGTGCGCCGCCGGCAGGCCGGGCACCGACTCGATGTAGCGGAGCTCGCCGCGCGCCAAGTCGACCTGGAAAAGGACGGTGGCGGCACCGGCGGCGCCCCCGGGCCGGGCGAGACCGGCGGCGGTCGAGCAGAGGGCCCGTTCGAGCGCGATGGGCAGCCCGGGTGGGGGCGACTCGGCGAGGACGACCCGGCCCTGGTGCCGGAGCGTGGTGTCGATCACCCCCGGCGCCCAGGTCTTCCCCGTGGCGTCGACCAGGACCGGGACCTCGACGTGCCGGGGAGCGTCCTCTCGATCGCGGTCGCGCATGGCGACAGGATACCCCGGGTCTCCCCGGGCCGGTGGGGGAGCGCCTCAAGCGGGCGGTTTGGGGACGAGGACGCGGAGCTCCCGCGGCCGTGTGCGGTAGCGGAAGGGCGGTTCCAGGAGGAGCACCTCGCCGTCCAGGATGACCGGCATCTTCTTCTTCCGCCCGTGGTGGACATCGATCGTGAGCTCGGGGATGCACCAGGAGTCGAAGCGGTCCGACCGGGTGGCGTTGCTGACCAGGGCGAGGAGGGCGAGGCGGACGAGGCAGAGCCGGTCGGGGCAGTTGGCGATGTAGACGTAGAGGTCGCCGCTGTCGAAGAGGTTGCGCTCCCCGGGGGTGAAGACGCTCATCTTGTACTCGTTGTTGCCGATGAGGACGAAGCGGGTCTTCCTCTCGATCTTCTTGCCCTCGACGACGAGGGAGAGGTGGAGGGCGGGGACCCTGGGCAGCAGCTTGACGAGCGCCACCCCCGCCGCCACCCACTTGTTGCGCCCTTCGCGCTTGCGCTGGCGGTCGCGCTCCTGGACGACGGGCGGGTAGAAGCCCAACCCCGAGTTGTTGACGAAGACCTCGCCGTTGACCTCGCCCAGGTCGATCGCCCGGATATCCGCCCCGGCCAGGGCCCGCGCCGCCTCCGGGATGTCCTCGGGGATGCCGAGGTCGCGGGCGAAGTGGTTCAAGGTCCCCAGGGGGAGGACGCCGAGCGGCGTCTCCGTCCCCGCGAGCACCCCGGCGACGGAGCGGATGGAGCCGTCCCCGCCCCCGGCGACGACGGCGCCGGTCCCGGCGCGGAGGGCGGCGCGGGTCCGCTCCACCATGTCCTTGCCGTCGATCATCTCGATCGTCAAGTGATCGTCCGCGACTCCGCCATCGCGGAACGCCTCGACGATCCCTTTTTCCGTGACCTTCCCGGAGGTCACCGTCCCGGCCGACCGATTGACGAGTATGGTTAGATGCACGGCCCGGTGCCATGCAAGTTGCGGTCCCGGGCCACCCTGGTCACGTTGCGAAAGAGGGTTCCGCCGATCTCTCGGGTCGCCGTACGAGGGTTGGCCCAGAAGCGGCAGGGTGGGAAAGACGAGGATGGTGCCGCTCCCGCGGGACCGACGACAAGGAGGGTGCCAATGGATTACGTCAACCTCGGGAAGACCGGGCTCAAGGTC
>JAXDLD010000178.1:0-11406 GCA_034666805.1 Acidobacteriota bacterium | reverse complement strand
CTCCCGGGCGGTCACTCCGCGATCCTTGCCGGGTGGCAAGGCTCACACGACCGCTACTTCGGGACCCGGTGATCATGCCTGTTTATCGTCTCGGGTTCAAGCCCCTTGCTTGCCAGATCTCAGTGATATCTGGGGTCGACCGCGTCGGCCAGCCAGCCGACGGCGGCCTTCTCCCACTCCGGCTCGGCCGAAGCGTCGATGTACCGGATCCACGGGGCGATCCCGGTCTCCCGGGCCAGGCGCTTGGCCTGGAGGGTCGCGATGGCGCTGTTCAAAACCACCGCATTGCGTTCGAGGCCGGCGTTCTTGCAGAAGACGAGCGCCTCCTTGACGATCTCCTGCGCCTCGGCGGGGAAGGCGCGGGAGTGGCGCATGTCGAGGAGCACCGCGAAGCCGCCGTTCCTTGGCCGCACCGTGCTCTTCATCTTGGCGAGAAGCTCTCCCGCCTCGTCACGCTTCAAGAACCCCTCGAACGTCAACCGGTACCCGTAGCTCGTCTCCTCGATCCTGTGCATCTTGCTACCCCCTCCAAGAGATAAGAGAACTTCAATCCGGCGCCCGCCCCGCCGGATGCGCTCTCTTAGAGGTGGAACGAGAACGTCAGCACGGCGGAGTTGACTTCCTGCTTGTTCGTTACTTGAGTGCCGGGAACCGGCCCGGAGGGGGACAGGAAGGGGCCGCTCCCCGTAGTTTTGAAGACGCGATAGAGCGCCAGGTTGGCATCCAGGTTGTTGTAGACCTTGAGCCCCAGGCCCAGGCAGGCGTGGTTTTTAAAGATCGCCGGGGCGATGATGCTGTTGAAGGAGAGGTTGTCCGGGATCGGGTTGTCGGAGTGGTTGTAGCCGGCGCGCAGCGTAAGTCCAGGGGTCGCCTTGAGCTCGACGCCGGCGGCGATCACCTTGATGTTCTGCCAGCCCAGGTTCTCCGGGCCGCTGCCGAAGCCGGCCGCGCTCGCGTAGTTGATCCACTTGCCGTCTAAGGCGAAGGAGAGGTTCGGGGCCGGCTTGAAGGCCAGGCCGATGGCGGCGATGGCCGGGGTGTCGACCTCGAACTTGATGTCTCTCGCGGTGCCGAAGTTGGCCAGGTTGGGGTTGGCGTGGGTGGCGTTCCACTCGAAGCTCTGGAACTTGGTTTTCGAGGTGTAGGAGCCGCCGAGGTTGAAGGCCGGGTTGATCTCCCACAGGGCGCCCACCGTGGCGCCGAAGCCGAACCGGCTGTCGCTCTGGACGCCCGGCAAGAAGCAGACCGGGCCGGCGCCGGAGGGCGAGCAGTCGGGCGCGGCGAAGCCGGCGGGCTCGACCGAGAGGGTCGCCCGCTCGGCGTTAAGCGAGAAGCCGAGCGAGAAGTTGGGCGCCACCTGGATGGAGGCGGTCAGCGGGATCTTGAGCATCTGGTAGCTCGAGAAGACCCGGCCGGCGCCGTGCGGCTGCGGGGAGAGGATCGGGTTGTTGGGGTCCTGCCGGTAGTCGACGCCGAAGCCGGCCAGGCCCAGGAAGCCCATGCCGAAGGCGGCGTTGCTGCCGGCCGGGTGGTAGGTCCAGCCGAAGGCGGGGAGGACCGAAAGGGCGCTGCTGTCCTTGGTCGTGCCGGAGAAGGGGCCGGCCGAGCTCGACACGGTGTTCGTCGCCCGCAGGATCTCCGAGCTGAACTCGAAACGGTGACCGTCGAGCCGGGTCAAGAGGGCCGGGTTGGCGTTGAGCGCTCCCAGGGCGTCGTTCGGCAGGGCCACGCCGGCCCCTCCCATGGAGCTGTTGACGGCGCCGATGCCGTGCAGGATGTGGCCGTCCAGAGCCCACGCCGGGGCGGCGAGCAGGACGGTGAGGCAGAACGGCAGGCAACGCTTGGACATAGACATAGTCGTCTCCCTGATAGAGATGAGTGAAATGCTCCCGCCCCCCACTAGCCGCGGAGGCAGCGTGCAATGAAGACCTTGCATATGGTCAAGTGAACGCGAAACTATATCCGAAATGGTTCGGCGTCAATACCGATCTGGAACCTCCGGGATACGGTGTGTCTTGCAGCAGGCGCGAGAATCTCCTATCCTACGGCCACAACGAAGCTCGAAAGCGTCCTCCCCGCGAGCGGTCCCGCCGACGGGGAAAGGAGACACTTGATCGCCAACAGGGTCGATGCCGGTGCCCCGGCCGGCGTGTGGTCTCCCCGGCCCGAGCGGCCGGAAGGAGAGCCCCCCGCGCGGATCGCCAGCGCGGCGACCGGCTGGCTGATCGTCCTCCTCCTGGCGCTCGCCGGTGGCGGCCTCCTCGCCCGGGCGGTGTCGGCCGGAGCTCCGGCCTGGACGGCCTACGTCTTCGCGCTCGGCTCGGGCCTGGCGGTGGTGGCCTACGGCGCCTCGGTCTTCCGCTTCTACCGCCGTCTGGAGGCGCGGATGCCGGCCGGCGAGGCCGAGTCGCGGGCCTTGGCCGAGCGGCTGGTCGGCGCCTTCGGCGAGCTGGGGGCGGGCGACCTCGTGCGCTCCGTCGAGCGCACCGCCGGTCTCCCCAAGCGCGTGGCGGAGGTCTTTCAGGCGGCGGCGGGCGCCCTCTCCGCCCTCGCCGAGCAGATCCAGGACAGCTCGATCGAGGTCGCCTCGGCGGCCGACGAGGTCAACGGCATCGCCTCCGAGCTCGCCTCCGGCTCCTCGGAGCAGGCGGCGTCGGTGGTCGAGATCACCGCCGCAATGGAAGAGCTGGCCCGCACCGCCTCGCAGATCGCCGACAGCGCCTCCCTCCAGGCCTCTCTCGCCGACCGCGCCGAGGCCGCCGGGGACGAGGGCTCGGCCGCCGTCGACGAGGCGGTGGGCGGGGTCGAGGAGGTGCAGAAGCGGATCACCGGCATCGCCTCGCGGGCCGACACCCTGGGGACGCGCTCGAAAGAGATCTACCGCGTCCTCGACCTCATCACCGAGATCGCCGACGAGACCCACATCCTGTCGCTCAACGCCGCCATCGAGGGCGCCGCGGCGGGGGTCGAGGGGCGGCGCTTCGCGGTCGTCGCCGAGGAGGTGCGCCGTCTCGCCCACCGCTCGCAGGAGTCGGTCGACTCCGTGCGCGGCCTGCTCGACGAGTTCGCGAGCTCGATCCGGGCCACGATCGTCGCCACCGAGGAGGGGAGCAAGGAGGCGACCCGGGTGCTCGAACGCGCCGTCTCGGCCTCCGCCGCCATCACGTCTCTCCGCGCCGCGGCCGGCGACACCGCGCGGGTGGCGCGCCAGATCTCGCTCGCCACCCAGCAGCAGAACGCCGCCTCGGACGAGGTGGTCCTGACGCTCCGCGAGGTGAGCCAGGTGGTGCAGCGGATGACCGGCGGTTTGAAGCAGCTCTCCGGCACCGCCGATCGGCTCAACCGGCTGGGGCTCACGATTCAGCTCCTCGCCCAGTCCTTCCACCTCGACTCGCCGCGGTCGCTGAAGCATCTCGCCGAGGGCTGGGCGGCCCAGCTCGGCGCGGTCGCGGCGCCGGGCGACAAGGAGCGGCTGCTCGACGAGCTGATCCCGCAGGTGCCGTTCGTCGAGATGGCCTACTTCGTCGACGTCGCCGGCGCCACCGCCATCCTCTGCTTCCAGGGCCGGGTCTCCGAGGCGCAGAGGGCCCGCGCCGCCCGCGCCCGGGAGTCCGACCTGCGCCACCGCCCCTGGTACCGGGGGGTCCTGCGCCAGGGCCGCACCGTGCTCACCCCCCCTTACGAGTCGATCCCTACCGGCGAGGCCTGCCTGACCGCCGCCACCCCTCTCTTCGGCCCCGGCGGGGAGCTTCTCGGGGTGCTGGGGATCGACGTCAACATCAACGGCTGGACCCGGATCTAGATGAGCGAGGCCGGCAGCCACCTGTTGGTGCGGGCGGGCGACTTCGTCTGCGCCCTGCCGCTCCAATCGGTGCGGCGGGTGATGCGGGCGCTCACCGTTCACCCCCTGCCGGGAGCTACCGCGGAGCTCAAAGGGCTCTCCGAGTTCGCCGGCGAGCCGCTGCCGATCCTCGATCTCGCCCGGCTGGTCGGCGCGCCGCCGGGGGCGAGCCCGGCCTTCCCGGTCACCATCGTCGCCTGGGCCGGGCCGCCCGAGGCGCGGGAGACCGTGGGCCTGGCCGCCGAGGCCGCCCTCGGGGTGGTCTCGGTGCCGGCCAGCTCGGTGGTCGTCGGCGAGGGCGGTTTCGTCGTCGGCGAGGCGAGCGTCGCGGGGGACGTCGTGCGGGTGCTCAATCTGGAAGCCCTGGGGCGCCGATGAGCCGCCCGGGATATCTGCTCCTCCGCCGCTCGGGCGCCCTCTTCGGGGTGGCGAGCGCCGCCGTCCTCGGCCTCTCCCGCCAGGGCGCGGCTTACCGGGTAGAGGTCGCCGAGCACGGCCTCCTGGCGGACGAGGTCGTGGGGGTGGTGGAGAACCTGGACGTCCGGCCCTTGGCGCCGCTCGTCAGCCGCTACTGGCCCGAGGCTTCCGGAGGCTGGGCGGTCCACGCCGGGGCTCCGGTCGTCGTCGTCGACCCCTGCCGGCCGCCGCGGGCGCTCGCAGAAGGAGAGACCGTAGATGGCGAGTGAAGCATCGATGGACGGAGAAGTGCGCCGCCACGCCCGGCTGGGCTTTCTCCTCCTCTTCGCCGTCGGCGGGCTGGGGCTCGTCCTGCTGGTTGTCGCCCAGGCCTCCGGGGCGCCGAGCTGGCTCTTCGACACCTTCCTGCTCCTGGCGCTCGCCGCCCTCCTCTCCTACCGCGTCCTCGTCTACCGCGCCCAGGAGGGGCTCGAACGGCGCCTCGCGGGGAGCGGCCGGCGGGCGGTGGAGGTGGAAGAGGTCCTGGTCGACTCGCTCGACCGCCTGCGCTCGGGCGACCTCCAGAACTGCGCCTCCCAGGCCCGCCTGCTGCCCGAGGACCTGGGGCTCGCCTTCACCAGCGCCACCAATGCGTTGGACATCCTGGCGCAGCAGATCCAGGCGAGCTCGATCGAGGTGGCGACGGCGGCGAACGCGGTCAACGAGATCGCCTCCGAGCTCGCCTCCGGCTCCTCCGAGCAGGCGGCCTCGGTGGTCGAGATCACCGCCGCCATGGAGGAGCTGGCGCGGACCGCCTCGCAGATCGCCGACAACGCGAGCGTCCAGGCCGAGCTCGCCCAGCACGCCGAGGAGAGCGGCGACTCCGGAGCGGCGGCGGTCGAGGAGGCCGTCGGCGGGGTCTTTGAGGTGAGGAAGCGGATCAGCGGCATCGCCAGCCGCGCCGACACCCTGGGGACGCGCTCGAAAGAGATCTACCGGGTGCTCGACCTGATCACCGAGATCGCCCAGGAGACCCACATCCTCTCGCTCAACGCCGCCATCGAGGCGGCGGCGGCGGGCGAGCACGGGCGGCGCTTCTCGGTCGTCGCCGAGGAGGTGCGCCGGCTCGCCCAGCGCTCGCAGGAGTCGGTCGACTCGGTGCGCAACCTGCTCGACGAGTTCGCCGGCTCGATCCGCGCCACGGTGGTGGCGACCGACGAGGGGAGCCAGGAGGCGAGCCGGGTGCTCGAACGGGCGCAGTCGGCGGCCTCCGCGATCGAGGAGCTGCGCCAGGCCTCGGGCGACACCGCCCGGGTGGCGCGCGAGATCTCGCTCGCCACCCAGCAGCAGAACGCCGCCTCCGACCAGGTCGTCCTCACCTTGAAAGAGGTGAGCCAGGTGGTGCAGCGGATGGCGGATGGCCTCAAAGCCTTCACCGACACCGCCGACCGCCTGAACCAGCTCGGCCTCATCATCCAGATGCTCGCCCAGTCCTTCCACCTCGACTCGCCCCATTCGTTGAAGCACGTGGCCGAGACCTGGGCGGTGGAGGTCAAGCGTCGGGTGGGCAACTGGGAGGCCATCGAGCGGCTGCTCGAAGAGCTGATCGGCCGGCAGGGCTTCGTCGAGTGCCTCTACTTCTACGACGGCCGGGAGGGGCAGGTGGCCCTGGTGGTCAACCGCAGCCTGGTGGGGGATAAGGAGATCCCGGTCGCGGTCAAGGCCGGCGACGGGTTCTCCGAGCGGCCCTGGTACAAGCTCGCGGTACGCGAGGGGCGGACGGTGCTCACCCCGCTGTTCAACTCGCTCCTGACCGGGGCCCCCATCTTCACCGCCGCGGCGCCCATCTATCAGATGCGCGGGCAGGGGCGCGAGCTCGCCGGGGTGCTCGCCCTGGACGTCAACGTCGACAGCTGGACGAAGATCTGAGACCCCGCCCGTGGACCCGGAGTTCGCCGACCTAGTCCCCCTCTTCGTCGAGGAGGCCAGAGACCGGATCGAGCGCCTCGCCACCTCGCTCCCGCGGCTCGAAAGCGAGCCGCAGGCCATGGTCGAGGCCAAGCGCGAGCTGCACACGATCAAGGGGGCGGGCCGGATGCTCCAACTCGGGGCCTTGGCCGAGCTCTGCCACGCCGCCGAGGAGGTGCTCGCGGGGGGCCAGCCGGGGTTCTCCCGCCTCCTCACTCGGGTCGTCGACACCCTTTCGGCGATGATCGAGACGGTCTCTCAGGGCGGCGAGCCGGTGGCCGACCCGGGGCTCCTCGACCTCCTCGCCGGTCGGGTCGAGGAGGCGGCTCCTCCTCCTCCTTCATCCAGCCCCGAGTCCGTGCCGGCCGTCCGCCCCGCTCCCACCGCCCCGACCGCCCCAGTCAGCCCCGCGCCGCAGGGGCTGCCGGCGATCGCCGGCGACATTCGGGTCGACGCCGCCTCCCTGGACGCCATCGCCGAGCGCGCCACCCAGGTGCGGATCATGGCCCTGGGCGCCCACCCCATCGTCGAGCGGATCTACGACCTCGCCCGGCTCGCCGAGGAGGGGCTCCACGACCCCCAGCCGGCCCAGGTGCTCGCCGTCCTCGCCACCATGCTGCGCCGGGTGGCGGTCGAGATCGAGGGCAGCCAGCGCCGGCTCATCCGCTCCGCCGACGAGCAGCTGGAGAAGATGCTCGCCCTCCAGCTCCAGCCGCTCCGCGGCTCGCTGCAGTCGCTCGCCCGCTACGCGCGGGAGCTCGGCCGCTCGCTCGAACGCGAGGTGGAGGTCGAGATCGCCGGCGAGGAGACCCGGCTCGACCGCCGGATCGCCCGCGAGCTCGACGAGGCCCTCCTCCACCTGGTGCGGAACGCCGTCGACCACGGCATCGAGTCGCCGGACGTCCGCCAGGGGCGCGGCAAGCCGCGGGCCGGTCGCATCCGCATCGAGGCCTCGGCCGAGGGGGCGCGGGTGCGGCTCAAAATCGAGGACGACGGCGGCGGGATCGACATCGAGCGGGTGCGGGAGCACGCGGTCCAGGTGGGGCTGATCGACGCCGCCGCGGCGCCCGGGATGGGCAAGGCCGACGCTCTGCGCCTCCTCTTCGCCCCCGGCTTCTCGACCCGCAAGAGCGTCTCGGAGATCTCCGGCCGCGGCGTCGGCCTGGACGTCGTGGCCTCGATCGTCAACCGCCTGGGCGGCGAGGTCTTCCTTGAGGCCGTCGAGCGCCAGGGGACGACCGTCCGGGTCGAGGTGCCGGTCGCCCGGCGGGGCGAGCTGGTGATGCTGGTGCGGGTGGGCCAGCTCCGGCTCGCCCTCCCCGCCGCGGCGGTGCGCCGGGCCCTCCGCTTCGAGACCCGGCACGTCGTCGAGCGCGACGGCCGTACTCTCGCCCGGGTAGGAGAACAGCTCGAACGGCTGGTCCCCTTCGTCCCGCTCGCCCGCCTCTACGGCCAGCCGATCCCGGAGCGCCAGATTCTCCTCGAAGGAGTGGCGTCCGGCCAGGAGCTGGCGATCTCGGTCGACGACGTCTTGGGCGAGCAGGAGGTCCTCGTGCGGCCGATCACCCGCTCGGTGCCCACCGACCGCCTGCTCGAAGGGGTGGCCCTCCTCGCCTCCGGCGAGCCGGTGGGGGTGCTCTCGCCCAACGTCCTGGCCCAGAAGGAGTACATGCGGGCGGTGCCGCTCTCCCGTGAGGTCGCCGTCGCCCGGCGGGTGCGGGTGCTCCTGGTCGACGACTCGCTCGTCACCCGCGAGATGGAGCGCCGGCTCCTGGAGGACGCCGGCTTCCAGGTGGTGGCGGTGGGGGATGCCGACGAGGCCCTCTCCCGGCTCGGCGAGGAGAGCTTCGAGTGCGTGGTGACCGACATCGAGATGCCGGGGATGAACGGCTTCGAGCTCACCGCTCATCTCCGCGGCATCGAGCACTTCGCCCAGCTCCCGATCATCGTCGTCTCGACCCGCGACCGGCCCGAGGACCGCCTGCGCGGCTTGAAGGCGGGGGCCGATGCCTACCTCACCAAGCAGAGCCTGGACGCGGGCGAGCTGGTCGATCTCGTCCGCCGCCTGGGCGGCCGTTCGGCGTAGACTCCGGCCGTGCCCCCGATCCGCGTCCTCCTGGTCGACGACTCCGCCTCCGTGCGGGCGGTCCTCCGCCGCTTCTTCGCCAAGACCGACGACCTCCAGGTGGTGGGGGAGGCCGAGGACGGCGCCCAGGCGGTCGCCGCGGTCCTCGAAGTCGAGCCGCACGTCGTCGTCATGGACCTCCAGATGCCGGTGATGGACGGCTACGACGCCATCGAGCGCATCATGGCGGTCCGCCCGACCCCCATCGTCGTCCTCTCCTCGCGCGCCAACCGCAACCAGATGCAGACCGCCTTCGAGGCCATGCGGCGGGGCGCCCTGGAGGTCCTCCCCAAGCCCGAGGACACCCCGAGCTGGCAGCAGCTCGCCGGCAGCCTGCCGGGCACCGTCCGCGCCGTCGCCGAGGCGCGGGCCCAGCCGCTCGCCGCCCGCCCGCGCCCTCCTCGTCCCGTCCCGGCGGTCGCCGCCCCGGTCGCCCTGCGCTACGTGGCGATCGGCGCCTCGACCGGCGGCCCGGCCGCCATCCGCGAGCTCCTGGCCGAGATCCCGGCCGAGGTGCCGGTCTCCTTCCTCATCGTCCAGCACATCGCGGCCGGCTTCGAGGTCGGCTTCGCCGACTGGCTCAACAAGGAGTTCCCCCTGGACGTCCGCCTGGCCAAGGACGGCGAGCGGCCGCCTCCCGGGGCGGTGCGCCTCGCCCCCGGCGGCTCCCACCTGCTGCTCGAACCCGACGGCGTCTTGAGGCTCGACTCCGGCACCCCGGCGCGGCGCGGCCACCGCCCCTCGGTCGACGAGCTCTTCCTCTCCTGCGCCCAGAGCTGCCCGGAGCAGGTGGCGGGGGTGATCCTGACCGGCATGGGGGCGGACGGCGCGGAGGGGCTCCTCGCGCTCCGCGCGGCGGGCGGCCTGACCTTCGCTCAGGACGAGGCGAGCTCGGTCGTCTTCGGCATGCCGCGGGTGGCCCTGGAGCGCGGCGCGGCCGACCTCGCCCTGCCACCGCGCGAGCTCGCCCGCACTCTCCTGCGCTGCTGGCAAAAGGAGGGCGGGTGAGCCGGCGGAGCGTCTTGATCGTCGACGACAGCGAGGTGACCCGTGCCATCCTCTCGCGCACCTTGCGGGCAGCCGGCTTCGACGTCATCGAGGCCGAGGACGGCCTCGAAGGGGCGGTCCTCGCCCTTCGCGAGCGCCCCGCTGCCGTCGTCACCGACTTAGAGATGCCGACCATGGACGGCTTCCCCTTCCTGCGTCTCTTGAAGGCCGAGCCGACGAGCGCCCACATCCCGGTCCTGATCCTCACCAGCCACGGCGAGGCGGCCTCGCGCTTCTGGAGCCTGCGGACCGGCGCCGACGCCTACCTGACCAAGGATCATCACGGCCACGAGTTGGTGGCGACGATCGAGCGCCTGATCGCGAACGCCGCCCCCGCCCCGGCCCTCCTCCCCGCCGAGAGCGTGGGGCCGCTCGACATCCTGGCCCGGGTCGCCCGCCAGCTCGACGCCAGCCTCCTCCAGGCCACCCTGATCAACGACCTCCTGGAGCGCGGCATGGCGGCGGGGGACTTCCACGACGCCAGCCACGCCGCCCTGCTCTCGCTCGCCGAGGTGATCGACGCCCGCTTCTTAGCCGTGGCCGTGGGGGAGAGCGAGGGGACGGTGCTCCACGTCCTCCTCCCCGAGCCGCTCGCCCAAACGGACCTGGAGCGCGTCTGTACCCAGATGGCCGGGCAGGTCGAGCCGGCCCCGGGAGCCCCCCTGGATCTCCAGGTGAGCGGCGAGCCCCCGCTGCCGGAGCTGACGCCAGGGACGGGGGGAACCGCGCCCATCGACCTCGGCCGCACGGTCTTCCTGCCGCTCGCCATCCGCGGCGCCCGGGCGGTGCTCGGCATCCATCCCCGCGACCCGCAGCAGTTCGCCGCCGCCGGCAGCGGCCTGGTCGGCGGCCTGACCGGACATCTCGCCCTGGTCCTCGACAACGCCCGCCTGGCGCAGCGCCTGCACGAGCTGTCGACCCACGACGGCCTCACCCGCCAGCTCAATCACCGCGCCACCTACGACCGGCTCTCGGAAGAGCTGGAGCGGGCCCGCCGCTACGGGCACCCGCTGTCGGTCATCCTCTGCGACTTCGACGACTTCAAGCGGGTCAACGACACCCACGGACACTTGGGGGGGGACGCGGTGCTCCGCGAGGGGGCGGCGGTCCTCCGCCGCGGCCTGCGGGCGAGCGACCTCCTGGGGCGCTATGGCGGCGAGGAGTTCCTGGCCGTCCTCCCCGAGGTCGATCTGGAAGCGGGGCGCCAGGCAGCGGAGCGCCTGCGCCGGTGCCTCGCCGACCACGCGGTCGCGACCGGCGGGGAGGAGGTGCGGATCACGGCCTCCTTCGGCGTCGCCGAGCTCTCCGAGGTCCCTGGCCATGCCGGCAATATCGGCGAGATCAGCGATACCTCCGCGGCGGACACCGCCGACCTCCTCGTCTCCCTGGCCGACCATCGGCTCTACGAGGCCAAGGCGGCCGGCCGCAACCGGGTGCGGCCGTGACGATGCCGGCGGTCGAGCAGTTCGCCGGCTTGATCCGCGAGGTCACCGGCAACGTCGTGCCGGAGGAGCGCTTCGCCCTCCTGGCGGAGCTGGCGGAGCGGCGGGCCCGGGCCCTCTCCTATGCCGACGTCCCCGCCTACTTAGACGCCCTGGCCGCCGGCCGGCTCGACGGCGAATGGGACGGGCTGATCTCGGCCGTCACCATCAAGGAGTCCTACTTCTTCCGCGCCCCGCAGCAGTTCGAGGCTCTCCGCCGGGAGGTTCTGCCGCGCCTTCTCGCCACCCGCGCCGAGGCGCGCAGCCTGCGCATCTGGTCGGCGGCCTGCGCCCGCGGCGAGGAGCCGTCGACCCTCGCCCTGCTCCTCGCCGAGGAGCAGGCGCTTGCCGGCTGGCGGTGGCGGATCATCGCCACCGATGTCGACGAGGAGGCGCTGGAGGGGGCGCGGCGCGGCCTCTACGGCGAGCGGGCGGTGTCCCAGGTCCCCCCCGACCTCCTGGCGCGCTACTTCACCCGCCGCGGCAAGCTCTACGAGCTCGATCCCGGGCTCCGCGCGAGCATCGAGTACCAGAGTCTCAATCTCGCC
>JAXDLD010000177.1:0-13302 GCA_034666805.1 Acidobacteriota bacterium | reverse complement strand
GGCAGCGGCAGTGGCTGTCGGGAGAGGTGCTCTCCCAGCAGCTCGCCTGGTGGCGGGAGCGGCTGGCCGGGGCTCCCGAGGTGATCGAGCTGCCCGTCGACCGGCCGCGGCCGGCGGTGCAGAGCCTCTGCGGGGGCAGCCAGCCGGTGGCTTTCCCGGCCGGGCTCTCTCAAGGCCTCGCGGCGCTCGCCCGTTCGCATGGGGTAACGCCGTTCATGCTCCTCCTGGCCGGTTTCGGAGCGCTGCTCTCGCGTCTCTCCGGCCAGGGCAAGGTGGTGGTGGGCTCGCCGGTCGCCAACCGCACCCGCCTGGAAACGGAGGGTTTGATCGGCTTCTTCGTCAACACCCTGCCCCTGCCGGTGGACTCGGGCGACGACCCGGCGATGGCGGCGCTGCTCGGGCAGGTGCGGGAGACGGCGCTGGGGGCGTACGCGCACCAGGACCTGCCCTTCGAGAAGCTGGTCGAGGCGGTCTCGCCACAGCGGAGCCTCGCCTACTCGCCCCTCTTCCAGGTGATGCTCGTCCTGCAGAACAACACCCTGCCGAAGCTCGCCCTGCCCGGCCTGAGCGTCGAGCCGGCCGAGCTGGACAGCCGGACCGAGAAGTTCGACCTCACCCTGTCGCTCGCCGAGCGCAGGGGAGAGCTGGGAGGAGGGCTCTCCTACAACGCCGACCTCTTCGAGCGGGTGACGGCGGAGCGGCTGCTCGGGTGGCTGGAGGTGCTCCTTGCGGGGGCGGTCGCCGATCCGGAGCGACGGGTCTCGGAGCTGCCGCTCCTCGGCGCGGGAGAGCGTCTGCAGCTCCTGTCCTGGAGCGCGGGGGAGGCTCAGGAGCCGATCGAGGCCTGTCTGTACGATCTCTTCGCGGCGCAGGCGGCCCGCACGCCGGACGCGGAAGCGCTGGTGGTGGGCACCGAGCGGCTGAGTTACAGAGATCTCTGGGAGCGGGCCACACACCTGGCGGCTGGCCTGAGGGGATTGGGCGTGGGACCAGAACGGCGGGTGGCGGTCTGCCTGGAGCGCACGGCGGCCCTGCCGGTGGCGCTCCTGGCCGTGCTCGCCGCGGGCGGCGCCTACGTGCCGCTCGATCCGACCTACCCGCGGGAGCGCCTGGGGCTGATGCTCGGCGACTCCGGGGCAACGGTCCTCCTCACCCAGGCCGGGTTGGCCGAGCGGTTGCCGGCGACCCATGCACGGACGGTGCTGCTCGACCCCTCCGGCCGGCCGGTCGAGGCTCTGCCCCAAGGGTTGCTGACTCTCCCAGGCGTGCGGTCGGAGAACCTCGCCTATCTCATCTATACCTCGGGCTCGACCGGCACGCCCAAGGGGGTGGCCCTGCCGCACCGAAGCGCGGTCGCCATGGTGCGCTGGGCTCTCGGGGTGTGGAGCGCGGCGGAGCTGTCGGGGGTGCTCTTCGCGACCTCGGTCTGCTTCGACCTCTCGGTGTTCGAGCTCTTCGTGCCCCTGTCCACCGGGGGACGGGTGATCCTGGCCGACAACGCCCTCGCCCTCCCCGGGCTGCCGGCCGCGGGTGAGGTGACATTGGTCAACACGGTGCCCTCGGCGATGGCGGAGCTGGTGCGGCAGGGTGGGGTGCCGCCGTCGGTGCGGACGGTCAACCTGGCCGGCGAGGCGCTACCGCGGCCGCTGGTCGACGCCCTCCACGCGCTGCCCGGGGTGGAGCGGGTGTGGAACCTCTACGGCCCGTCGGAGGACACGACCTACTCGACCTTCGCGCTCCAGCCGCGGTCGGGCGACCGGTCGCCCGCCATCGGCTGCCCGATCGCCGGCACCCGGGCCCACGTCCTGGACCGCGGCCTCGCGCCGGTGCCGGCGGGGGTGCCTGGGGAGCTCTACCTCGGCGGCGCGGGGCTCGCCCGGGGCTACTTCGGCCGGCCGGACCTGACCGCGGAGCGGTTCGTGCCCGACCCGTCGCCGGAGATTCGGGGAGAACGGCTCTACCGGACCGGCGATCGGGTGCGCTGGCGGCCAGCCGGGATAGCCGGCGAGCTGGAATACCTGGGTCGGCTCGATCACCAGGTCAAGGTGCGGGGCTTCCGCATCGAGCTCGGCGAGATCGAAGCGGTCCTCGCGGCCCAGCCGGCGGTCGAGGCGGCGGTGGTCCTGGCGCGGGAGGACTCGCCCGGAGAGGTGCGGCTCGTCGCCTACGTCGTGCCCGGGAAGGAGGACGGCACCCTCCCCGAACGCCTGCGCGCCGCCCTGGCGGAACGTCTGCCCCTCTACATGGTCCCTGCCGCCTTCGTGCTGCTCCCCCGTCTGCCGCGGAGCGCGAACGGCAAGGTGGACCGCAAGGCGCTGCCGGCGCCGGAGTGGCGGGGCGAGGAGTACCTGGCGCCCCGCGACCCCCTGGAGGAGGTGCTCGCCTCCCTCTGGGAGGAGATGCTGGAGGTCGAGCGGGTGGGGGTGGGCGACAGCTTCTTCCAACTCGGCGGCCACTCGCTCCAGGCGAGCCGCCTCGTGACGCGGGTGCGCGGCCTCTTCCAGGTCGAGCTCCCCCTCCGCCGGCTCTTCGAGACCCCGACCGTCGCGGCCCTGGCCGTCGCCATGCGGGCCGCCGAGGGCACCCCCGGCCAGAGCGACAAGATCGCCCGGGTCCTCCTCCGCTTCAAGGCCAGGAAGGAGCAGGCGCCGGCGCCCGATCAGGAGAGCCTGGCGGGGAGCGCCGGCCGCTGAGCAGTTCGCCGATCCGGTGGACTCGATGTTAAGATCGTCGGGTCCCCCGGAGCCCAACTTTGGACGATCACAAGCGCCGAGAATTCCGCAATCTCTTGAGCACGCTCGACGTCGACCGCGAGCAGAGCCGCCTGCGCGAACGTGACCGCAGGATCGAGAAAAATCGATATGTCTATCGGTTCGAGGAGCTGACGCGGGACGCGATCCTGCCGACCCTCCGCGAGCTCATGCTCGACCTAGAGCAGAAGGGGCACCTCACCCAGCTGACCCGGAAGGCTCCCGACCGCCTCCGCCTGGACGTCCAGATCGAGACCGGGACGGCGCGGCGCTGCGCCCTGGAGATCGGCCTCCACCCGGCCGAGCCCGGCAAGGTGAAGGTCGATTACGCCTGGGGCTGGAAGCAGGCCGAGCCCGAGGTCTACCCCTTGGAGCAGGTCGACGGCGGCCTCGTCGCCGGGTGCCTGCTGAAGCTCCTCAAGGATCTCACCTAGCCAGCCCTCCCGGTACCCGAATTGTGAGATAGTTCGTCGCCATCATGGCGACCGAACGCACCGCTGCCGACCTGACGGAGCTGGCCCGGGACCCGGGGCCCGACCCGCGCGGCCGGGTATCCACCATGGCCGCGGGCCTGGTCGGCTCGGAGATCCTGAAGATCGCCTCCGAGATCCGCGTCCTGGTGGCCGGGGGCCGGGCGGTCTGCAACCTGACCGTGGGCGACTTCGACCCGCGGCAGTTCCCCATCCCCGAGCGCCTGGCCGCCGCGGTCGAGGCGGCGCTCCGTAACGGCGAGACCAACTACCCGCCCTCGAACGGCGTCCACGAGCTCCGCCGGGCGGTCCAGCGCTTCTACCAGCGCGAGCTGGGCCTCTCCTACCCCGAGGAGTCGGTGCTCATCGCCGGCGGCGCCCGGCCGATCATCTACTGCGTCTTCCGCACGGTCTGCGACCCGGGGGACCGCATCGTCTACCCCGTGCCGAGCTGGAACAACAATCACTACGTCCACCTCGTGGGCGGGGTGGACGTGCCGGTCGCCTGCCGTCCCGAGGACGGCTTCATGCCCACCCGGGAGGCGCTCCGCGAATCCCTCCCCGGGGCGCGGCTGGTCTGCCTCAACTCGCCGCTCAACCCGGCCGGCACCGCCATCGAGCGCGGGGCGCTCCTCGGGGTCTGCGAGGCGATCCTGGCGGAGAACGAGGCGCGGGCGCGGCGGGGCGAGCGGCCGCTCTACCTTCTCTACGACCAGATCTACTGGATGCTCCGTTCGGCCGGGACCGAGCACGTCACCCCGCCGGAGCTCCTGCCGGAGATGGCGCGCTACACGATCTTCGTCGACGGCATCAGCAAGGCCTTCGCGGCGACCGGCCTCAGGGTCGGCTGGACCGTGGGCCCGGTCGACATCATCGCCCGCATGTCGGCGGTCCTCGGCCATGTCGGCGCCTGGGCGCCGCGGGCCGAACAGGTGGCGACGGTCGATCTCCTGGACGACCCGGCGGCGATCCGCGCCTTCCACGCCGGCTTCCTGCGTGGCATCGGCGAGCGCATGGACCTCCTCTACCGCGGCTTTCAGGCCCTGCGGCAGCGCGGTCTGCCGGTCGATTGCCTGCCGCCGGCCGGCGCCATCTACCTGGCGGCCCGCGTCGCCCCCTTCGGCCGGCTGACCCCCGCGGGCGCGCCGCTCCGCACCAACGAGGAGGTGCGCCGCTACCTCCTCGAAGCGGCCGGTATCGGCGTCGTCCCCTTCCAGGCCTTCGGGGTGCCGGAGGACAGCGGCTGGTTCCGCCTGAGCGTGGGCGCGGTCAGCCCGGCGGACGTCGAGGCCGCCCTGCCGCGGCTCGCCGACGCGCTCGCCGCGCTCCGCTAGCGGCGCTCGGCAGCAGCCCGCGGAGCACGGCGAGGTCCCGGCGGTGGCCCGCCATCTCTTCCTCCGGATCGGTCTCGACGACCATGGGGATCGCGCCGAGGCGCGGGTCGTTCAGCAATCGTTCGAAGAGGGCCAGGCCGATCTCGCCCTCGCCGATGTGGGAGTGGCGGTCGCGGCGCGAGCCGAAAGGGCGCAGCGAGTCGTTGACGTGGAAGCCGCCGACCGCGTCGAGCCCGATGCGCTCCGTCAGCTCGGCCACGAACTCGCCGTAGCCCGACTCCTCGTGGATGGCGTAACCGGCGGCGAAGGCATGGCAGGTGTCGATGCAGACCCCCACCCGCTCCGGCTCCGCCACCTGGGCCCGGATGTCGGCCAGGTGCTCCAGGCGGTGGCCGAGGCAGGTCCCCTGGCCGGCGGTGTTCTCGAGGAGGACCCGGGTGCGAACCGTATCGGCCGGCAGCTCCGCGAGGACCCGGTCGAGCGACTCCGCCACCCGCGCGATCCCGGTCTCCTCCCCCGCGCCCAGGTGCGCCCCGGGATGGAGGACCAGCCCGTCGACCCCCAGCCGGGAGCAGCGGGTGAGCTCGTCCGCGAGCCCCTCCCGCGAGCGCGCCAGGATGTCCGGATCGGTCGCCGACAGGTTGATCAGATAGGAGGCATGGGCGAGGAGCGGCCCAATCCCGCTCTCGGCGCGAGCCCCATGGAACGTCGCGACCTCCTCCTCCAGGAGCTCCTTGCCCCGCCATTGGCTGGCGTTCTTGACGAAGATCTGGATCGCCCCGCAACCGAGCTCGACACCCCTCCCATAGGCCTTCGCGAGGCCGCCGGCGACGGAGGCGTGGACGCCCAAGAGGGGGGTGAGGAGCCGGGTCTCAGGACTCAGAGCCACCTCGCACGGTCGATACAATAGCAAAGCAGGCCGCGCCGCGGGTCGACTCGTTCGGCGGCCCTCGACGTGGCGGCGTCGCGGCCCACAGGATGGAGGCGCGGAAACTTAAAAGCCGAGCCAAACCCCCGCCAAAGTCCGGAAAAGTCTCCCTAAACTCCGAATACCCCTCGATAAACTGAAATGCGCGGCCTCTAAACTCGGTCAGGCCCTCGATAAACTGAAATGGGAGGCCGCGAAAGTCTTTTGCCGCTGGATAAACTGAAACGCGCGCCCTCCAAACTCGGAAGGACCCTCGATCAACTGAATTACGGGCACGCTAAACAGTTTTCGCAGGGCTCGAAAGTGGTTTATGGACGTTCCGCTGAGGTTTGGAGGCCTTTCGTCCGACTTTATCGACCTCCGCGCCTGCTTTGGCGACGCTCGAACTCGCCTGGAGGCCGAAGATACGGGTTTAGAGAGGCCGCAGCGGCCGTTAGGGACGCCCGGAGCGCGCTCGGAGACTCCCGAATCGGCTTCCGAGGGAGTCTGGAGGAGTTTATCGGGGGCTTTACCGTTCACGGTAGAATCGCCGGCGATGGACTGGCGGAGGCTCACGAAAGCGGCGACCGGCCTGGCCGGGCTGGGGCTCCTCGTGCTGGCCGTGACTCCCTCCGGGGGTTCCCCCGCCGAGCCGGCCGTCACCACGGGCGCGGCGCCGGGCTATGTCGAGGACCGGGTCTGCGCTGACTGCCACACCGAGATCGCCACGGCCTACAAAGAGATCGGCATGGCGCGCTCCTTCTACCGGCCGGGCGCGGGGCGCGCGATGGAGGACTTCGGCCGGCTGGCCCGCTTCGACCACGCGCCCTCCCACCAGAGCTTCGCCATGGAGCGCCGCGGCGACCGGCTCTTCTTCAAGCGCTGGCAGACCGCCGCCGACGGCAAGCCGGTCAACGTCTTCGAGCGCGAGGTCGACTGGGTGCTGGGGTCCGGCAACCACGCCCGGACCTATCTCTACCGGACGGCGGAGGGCGAGCTCTACCAGCTCCCCCTCGCCTGGTACACCCAGGAGGGGCGCTGGGGGATGGCCCCGGGCTACGACCGGCCGGACCACGAGGGGGTGCTGCGGCGGGTGCGGCGGGAGTGCCTGTTCTGTCACGACGGCTACCCCGAGGTCCCGGCCGGGAGCGACGCCTACGGGGCGCCCCAGGTCTACCCGGAGCGGCTCCCGGAGGGGCTCGGCTGCCAGCGCTGCCACGGGCCGGGGGGCGAGCACGTGCGCCGCGCCGCCGGAGGGACGGAGGCGCGGGAGACGATCCGGGCGGCGATCGTCAACCCGGCCCGCCTGCCGCAAGCGCTCGGCGACGACGTCTGCAACCAGTGTCACCTGCAGCCCGAGGTCGCCCTCCCCATGGTGCGCCGCTTCGGCCGCGGGGACGACTCGTACCGCCCCGGCGAGCCCCTGCCGGACTACGTGGTGCACACCGACCTCAAGGACGAGGGCACGGGCGGCACCGACGGCCAAGAGCGCTTCGAGATCAACCACCACTCCTACCGCCTGCGGCAGAGCCGCTGCTTCGCCGCCAGCGCGGGGAAGCTCGCCTGCTGGACCTGCCACGATCCGCACCGGCGGCTGCCCAAGGCGGAGCTGGCGGCCCGGGTTCGTTCCGTCTGCCTGACCTGTCACGCCACTAACGCGGGCCCCGTTTGCAAGCGGCCCGGAGCGCCGATCGCGCCCGCCGCCGATCCCGTCGACTGCGCGAGCTGTCACATGCCGAAGCGGCGGCCGCGGGACGTCGTGCACGTGGTGATGACGGACCACAAGATCCAGCGCAAGCCCGGCGGCCCCGAGCTCACCGCGCCGCGGGCGGAGGCCGATCCGACCCTGACCGAGGTGCGGCTCTACAATCCCGAGCGGGCGCCGGCCGGCGACCTGGGGAAGCTCTACCTCACCCTCGCGGTGGTCCGCGCCGGCGCCTTCCCCTCGGCGGTCGAGCGGTTGGAGGGGCTGCTCGCCGGGGCGCCCCTCCCCGATCCCGCCCCCTACCTCGAGCTGGCCGCGGCCGAGATCAAGGAGCAGCGCTTCGCGGCGGCCGAGCGGACCCTGGGCACCGTCCTCGCCCGCTATCCCGATCACCCCCAGGCCCTGGAGTGGCTGGGGGTGGTCCGCGCCGCCACGGGCCGCACCCGGGAGGCCGAGGAGCTGCTCCGCCGGGTGCTCGGCCGGCCGGGCGCGGACGGGGTCGAGGCCCGCTTCAACCTCGCGCTCCTGGTCGCCGGCCAGGGCCGGAACGACGAGGCGGTCCCCCTCTTCGAGCAGGTGCTCGCGGCGCGGGAGAACTTCGTCTCCGCCTGGATCCATCTCGGCCAGGCCCTCGCCGGGGTCGCCAAGCTCCCTCGCCTCGACCGCGCCGCCGAGTGCTACCGGCGGGCCCTCACGATCGATCCCGCCCAGACCGACGCCTACCTGGGGCTCGGCCGGGTCCTCCTCCGCCAGGGGAAGCGGGGGGAGGCGGTCCGCGTTCTCACCCACGGCGCCACGGCGGCGAAACGGCCGGCAGTGGTGGCCGCGGCGCTCCAGGCGCTGCCTCCTGGGTAAGGGTGAGGTATCGCACGCAACTTTCCGCCCCGATCGGCGTATCCTGGGTATCCAGAGATATCCTCACGAGAATCAACCCAACCAGAAATTCCGCAAGGAAGGAGACATACCTCATGAATCGCAAGTCTTTCGCATGGCTGATCGTCGGCGCGCTCGCGCTCACGGCCACAACGACCGCGGCATGGGCCCAGACGGCCGACGAGCTGATCGAGAAGAACATCCAGGCCAAGGGCGGCCGGGAGAAGATCAAGGCGGTCCAGACGCTCCGCATGACGGGCAACATGGACATCGGCCAGGGCGCCAAGGCCCCCTTTACCGTGGAGATGAAGCGGCCGCACAAGGTGCGCATGGAGTTCGTCATCCAGGGGATGACCGGGGTGCAGGCGTACGACGGCTCCGGCGGCTGGGCGGTGATGCCGTTCATGGGCAAGAAGGAGCCCGAGGCGATGTCCGCCGACGACTTGAAGGGGATGGAGGACCAGGCCGACTTCGAGGGCCCGCTCTTCGACTACAAGGCCAAGGGGAGCCAGGTCGAGCTCCTCGGCAAGGAGAGCGTCGAGGGCACGCCCGCCTACAAGCTCAAGCTGACGAAGAAGAACGGCGACATCTCCTACATCTACCTGGACGCCGACGCGTACCTGGAGATCAAGGAAGTGGGCAAGCGCAAGTTCCGCGGTCAGGAGGTCGAGTTCGAGAGCACCTCGGGTGACTACAAGACGGTCGAGGGCCTCGTCTTCCCCTTCTCGCTGTCGAGCAAGCCCAAGGGCGCGCCCTCGGGGCAGACCATCACCGTCCAGAAGCTCGAGGTGAACCCGAGCGTCGACGACACCCGCTTCGCCATGCCCAAGGTCGAGAAGAAGGAGGGGGCTCCCAAGCCCCAGTAGGAGACTCCCATGCAGCGTATCGCGCAGTGGCTCCCCTGCCTGGTGGCAGCGGGATTGAGTATCGGTGTCTCCGCGGCACAGGCCCAGGTGGAGGTCGACGAAAGCACCTTCGGCGGCTTGACGGCGCGGGCCCTGGGGCCGGCGCAGACCGGCGGCCGGATCTCGGCCATCGAGGCGGTGCCCGACAGCCCCTTGACCATCTACGTCGGAGCGGCCGGCGGCGGGGTCTGGAAGTCGATCGACGGCGGCCTCTCCTACAAGTCGATCTTCGACGAGCAGGTGCAGTCGATCGGCGCCCTGGCTGCCGACCCCAAGGATGCGAAGACCCTCTGGGTGGGGACCGGCGAGTCCTGGACCCGGAACAGCGTCTCGGTGGGCGACGGGCTCTACAAGACGACCAACGGCGGTGACACCTGGCAGAAGATGGGCCTCCCCGACAGCGAGCGGATCGCCAGGATCGCCGTCCACCCGGAGGACGGCAACACGGTCTGGGTCTGCGCCACCGGCCACCTCTGGGACGGGAACGAGGAGCGCGGCGTCTACAAGACGACCGACGGCGGCAAAAGCTGGAAACGCACCCTCTTCGTCGACAGGGAGACCGGCTGCTCGGACCTCGCGGTCGATCCCCAGGACCCGAAGATCGTCTATGCCGGCATGTGGCAGTTCCGCCGCTTCCCCTGGGCCTTCCGCTCGGGCGGACCGGGGAGCGGCCTCTTCAAATCGACCGACGGCGGCGAGACCTGGCGGCCGGTCAAGACCGGCCTGCCCACGGGGACGAAGGGGCGGATCGCCGTCGCCATCGCCCCCTCGCGGCCGGCCGTCGTCTACGCCCTGGTCGAGGCCAAGGAGACCGCCCTCTACCGCTCGGACGACGTCGGCGAGAGCTGGACCCGAGTCAACAGCTCTTTCAACGTCCAGGTGCGGCCCTTCTACTTCGCCCGCCTGGTGGTCGATCCGACCGACTACAACAACGTCTACAAGCCGGGCCTCACCTTGACCATCAGCACCGACGGCGGCAAGTCCTTCAGCAGCCCGTTTTCGGGAGGCTTCAACTTCGGCGGCGTGCACAGCGACATGCACGCCCTGTGGATCAACCCGAAGAACCCGCAGGAGCTGCTCCTGGGGACCGACGGCGGCCTCTACGAGTCCTACGACCGCGGCCACCACTGGCGTCACGCCAAGGCCCTGCCGGTCGCCCAGTTCTACCATGTGAGCTACGACATGGAGTGGCCGTACAACGTCTACGGCGGCCTGCAGGACAACGGCTCGTGGATGGGGCCGTCGCGCGGGGTCGCCGCCGTCATGAACAAGGACTGGCGAAACGTCGGCGGCGGCGACGGCTTCTGGGCCTTCCGCGACCCCCACGAGAAGGACTTCGTCTACTCCGAGTCCCAGGGCGGCAACGTCTCGCGCCTCCGGCTGTCGACCTCCGAGAGCCGGGAGATCAAGCCGCTCCCCGGCGCGGGAGAAAAAGAGCTGCGCTTCAACTGGAACACCCCCATCCACCTCTCCGCCAGCACCCCGGGGACGATCTACATCGGCGCCCAGTACCTCTTTCGCTCGCGGGACCGGGGCGACTCCTGGGAGCGCATCTCGCCCGACCTGACGACGAACGACCCCAAGAAGCAGGGGCAGCTCGAGTCCGGCGGTCTGTCGATCGACAACTCGAGCGCCGAGAACCACACGACGATCTACTCGATCGCCGAGTCGCCCAAGAACCCGAATTTGATCTGGGTGGGGACCGACGACGGCAACCTCCAGGTGACCCGGGACGGGGGCAAGACGTGGACCAACGTCGCCGGCGCGGCGAGCAACATCCCCGGCCTGCCGAAGGGCACCTGGGTCTCGACGGTCGAGCCCGGCCGGTTCGAGGAGGGCACGGCGTTCGCCACCTTCGACGGCCACCAGACCGGCGACATGAAGCCCTACGTCTACAAGACGACCGACTACGGCAAGACCTGGACCCCGCTCGCGGGCAAGGGGCTCGCCGGCTACGCCCATGTCGTCCGCCAGGACCTCGTCAACCCCGGCCTCCTCTTCGTGGGGACCGAGCTCGGCCTCTACATCTCGGTCGACGGCGGCGGCCACTGGGCGCGCTTCACCGGCAACTTCCCCAAGGTGGCGGTGCGCGACGTCGCCGTCCAGCCCCGGGAGTCGGACCTCCTGATCGCGACCCACGGCCGCGGCATGTACGTGGTCGACGACATCTCGCCGCTCCGCCAGCTCACCCAGAAGGTCCTCGACTCGGAATTCGCGCTCCTGCCGGGCCGGCCCGCGACCATGGTGATCCCCGCCTCCCAGCAGGATTTCGTCTCCGACGAGGAGTTCGTGGGCTTCAACCCCGAGGAGTCGGCGACGATCACCTACTACCTCAAGAAGCGGCACCTCTTCGGCGACTTGAAGGCCGAGGTCTACGACGCCCAGGGCAAGCTCATCTCGACGCTCGCGGGATCGAAGCGCAAGGGCTTGAACCGCATCGAATGGCCCATGCGCCTGCCGCCGCCCAAGATCGCCGGGGCGAACTCGATCATCGAGAGCCAATACGCCTTCTTCGGCCCGCGGGTGCCGGCCGGCACCTACACGGTCAAGCTGATCAAGGGCAGCGAAACCCAGACCGGCCAGGTCGAGCTCGTCCCCGACCCGCGCTCGACGCACTCGGCCGAGGACCGGGCCCTGCAGCAGAAGACTGCGATGCAGCTCTACGGCATGCTCGAACGGCAGACCTACCTGGCGGAGGCGTCGCTTCAGGCGTCCGAGCAGGCGGCGAAGGTGGCCGCGGGGCTACCGGCGACGCCCGCCAAAGACGGGCTGCGCAAGCAGGTGGAGGCCGCGGGCGCCCGGCTCGAAACCTTCCACAAGCGGATGGTGGCGACGAGCGAGGGCGGCTGGCTGGGCGGCGAGGTGCAGCTCCGCGAGAAGCTCGGCACGCTCTATGGCGGGATCAACGGCTACGAGGGGCGCCCCACCAAGTCGCAGATCGACTCGGCCGGGGTGCTCAACGGCGAGTTGGAGAAGGCGGAGAAGGACTTCGCGGGCATCGTGGACCACGACGTCGCTCCCTTGAACCGGTCGCTCGCCGGCCGCAAGCTCCCGCCGATCCAGGTGCCGAGCCTCGAAGAGTGGAAGAAGAAAGACAGCGGAGCGGAGGGCAAGCCGGCCGCCGGGATGCCGGTGGTCTTGCCCCTGTTCTTCTAAACGATCTTCGGTCCGCGAAAGAGGGGCGGTCCTCCGGGCCGCCCCTCTTTCTATCTACAGCGATCCCCAGCGGGTCCGGTGGGAGCCGAGCAGGTAGCGGGCGACCTCGACGAGGAACTCGACCGAGGCGCTCTCGGTCTCGACGGCGCGGCGGAAGACGAGGAGCGCCGCCATGGACTCCCGCCGCAGGTCGCGGTTCCTGAAGATGGGGAAGATCTCCGCCGCCAGGCGGTGGATCTCCGCCGCGCGGCCCTTCCTGGCGTAGAGGACCGCGAGGTCGAGCGAGATCTGGGCGGCGGCCAGCCCCAGGCCCTCGGCGAGGAGGCCCTCCCGCGCCTCCAGGAGGGCGGTCTCGTCCTCCTCGATGTTGCCGAGGAGCCAGCGCAGGCGCAGGAGGCCGGCGCGGTTGCCGAGCCGCTCGTAGAGGGGGCACAGGCGGCCGGCGACCGCGAGCGCCTCCCCGCCGCGCCCGACCTCCCAGAGGAGGGCCGCCTGACGGTGGAGGGCGGAGGCGAGGAGCGTCATGTCCACGTCTCTCGGGTTTCCGGGCGGGTTTTCGGGGCTCAGGAGCTCCGCCCCCTCGCGCAGCAGCTCGATCGCCGAGCCGTAGCGCTCCGAGGCCGCGTGGAGGGTGCCCCTCTCGATCAGGACGCTGCCCTGGAGGTGGGGCTCGCCGGCCGTCCGGCAGGCGAGGGCGGCGCGGTCGAAGAGGCGGTCGGCCTCCTCGAAGCGCCCGTGGCTGGCGGCGATCGCCGCCTCCAGGCGGAGGAGGGCCAGCCGTTCCACCGGCTCCGACTCTTCATGGGCGAGCAGGGGGGCGGCGCTCCGGGCGGCGCGCTCCGCCCCGGGCAGGTCGCCGGCGAGCCGCCGGGCCTCGGCGGTCTCCACCCAGGCCCGGCCGAGGAGGCCGCGGACGACCGCTGGGCCGCAGGCCGCGGGGTCGAGATTCTCGGCGACAGCGGCGGCCAGCTCCGCCAGCTCGGTCCGCTCGGTGCTCTCGGGGGTGCTGGGGGCCGGTGGGCTCCCACCGCGGTGCTCCCGGCAGCGTTCGAGCAGGAGATCGGCCAGGGCCAAGCTCTGGTAGCGTTCGTTGCGGCGCACGAGGGCCAGCCGCTTCTCCCACGGCTGCTCGAGGAGCTTGGCGAGGAGACCGGGCGCGGCCTCGCGCTCGGCCGCGACCTCCATCTCCCGCCGCCGGCCGA
>JAXDLD010000176.1:0-11080 GCA_034666805.1 Acidobacteriota bacterium | reverse complement strand
GGTCGGGCTGCTCACGGACCCGGTCCAGATGGACCACGAGGTCCATGTCCTCGTCGCCCCCGAGATAGGCGGTCGCGCCGCGCGACTCCCGCACCCGCCGCACCTCGGCTTGCAGCCGCGAGCTCTGGGCGTGGATCTCCTCCAGGAGCGCCGCGGCGCGGCGGGACGAGATCTCGCGCTCCGGCCTGCGGGTGCTCGCCGGCACGATGGGGAGCGGTGCCGGGGCTACGGGCCGTATCTGCGCCACGGCAGGCGCGAGCGGTTGCCGGGCTGCAGGCACCGGAGCCAACACCCCACCGCCCTCAAGGTACAAACTGGCGGCGACCGCGAGGGTCGCCGCCAGTACGGCCGCGGGGAGAGTGAGCCGCGGCAGTTCAAAGATCCGCGCCCAGGTCCCCGCCCGGCCAGTCCGGCCGGCCTCGGTCCCCTCGACCTCGTCGAGGCGGGCGAGGACGCGCGCGGTGAAGCCCGGGCTCGCCATCTCGCGCGGCAGCGCGCGGAGCAATCGGTCTACTCGTTCGTCTTCCACCTGAAACCTCCATGCCAGTAGGGCTCGAGACTCCGCCGTAAACGCTCCCGGCCGCGGAAGATGCGGGACTTGACCGTCCCTTCGCGGCAGGCGAGCTCGGCGGAGATGGCGGCGTACGACCAGCCCTCGAGCTCGTGGAGGACGAGCGGTACCCGGTAGCTCAGCGGCAGCGCGGCGATCGCCCCGGCGACCTCGCGCTGGACCTCGGCCCGCAGCAGCCCCGACGTCGCCGTCGGGGCCTCCTCGCGGTCTGAGGCGAGGAACGGGGCGAAGAGGCGCATCCGCCGCTCGCGCCGCTCCTCGGAGCGGAGCAGGTTGGTGGCGATGCGGAAGAGGAAGGCGCGGAGATACCCGCGTTCCACGTACCCGGAGGCGGAGCGGTAGAGGCGCAGGAACGTCTCTTGCGCCAGGTCCTCGGCCCGGTCCCGGTGACCGGTCAGCCGGGCGAGGTAGGAGACCACCGCATCCTTGTGGCGATCGACGAGCTGTCCGAAGGCCTCGCGGTCACCCGGCCGCAGGCGCTCCATCAGCTCGGCATCGCTCGGCCCCTCCGGGCTCGCATCGCTCATGCTCGTCTCTCCCAATGACATAACGCCGTCCGCGCCTCCGGGTTCCCGGACGCCCCCTTTCTCTTACGTGGGAGCGGGCGATCCGTTGCAGGGGCCCTCACCCCCGCCCCTCTCCCCGCCCCCCTCCCGACCACCGGGAGAGGGGAGTGGAGAGTGTAGGGGATGAAAATTTCTGTCGCACCTGCCAGGATAGGCTCCTCTCGCTCACGAGGAGACCGCCCCGATGGACAAGACTGGTACGCTCGAGCCCCGTTTCGTCGACCTGATCGCCGCCGAGGTCGGTTGCCGGCCGCAGCAGGTGCGGGCCGCCGCCGACCTCTTCGCGGAGGGGGCGACCGTCCCCTTCGTCGCCCGCTATAGGAAGGAGGTGACCGGCGGCCTTCTCGACGAGCAGCTCGAAGAGCTCGCCAAGCGCCGCGACTACTTCCTCGATCTCACCGCCCGAAGAGACGCGATCCTCGAAAGCATCGCCGAGCAGGGGAAGCTCACCCCGGAGCTGGAGCAGGCGATCCGGGCCACGGCGAACAAGCAGGAGCTGGAGGACCTCTATCTCCCCTACAAGCCGAAGCGCCGCACCCGGGCCCAGATTGCCCGCGAGAAGGGGCTGGAGCCGCTCGCCGACGCTCTCCTGGCCGGCGCCCACGGCACCGCCCGTCCCGATGAATTGGCGGCACCGTTCGTCGATCCCGAGAAGGGGGTCGAGGACGCCGCGGCGGCCCTGGCCGGGGCGCGCGACATCCTCGCCGAGCGCCTGGCCGAGAGCGCTCCGGTCCGCGCCGACCTGCGCAAGTCGATGGCCGGGCAGGGGGTCCTGCGGGTCCAGGTCCTCCCCGGCAAGGAGAGCGAGGGGGCGGTCTACCGCGACTACTTCGAGCACAGAGAGCCGCTCCGGGACATCCCCTCCCACCGCCTCCTCGCCATCCTGCGCGGCGAGCGCGAGGGATTCCTCGTCTCCGACCTCCAGATTGACGACGAGGGGGAGGTCGCCCGGTCGGGCGAGTCCTGGGGCGTGCCGCTCACCAGCTTAAGCGGCCGGGAGGTCGCCGCCGCCACCGCGGAAGGCTACAAGCGGCTGCTCCGCCCCTCGATCGCCAACGAGGTGCGGGGCGAGATCCGCGACCGCGCCGAGGCCGAGGCGATCGCCGTCTTCCGCGCCAATTTAGAAGCCCTCCTCCTCCAGGCTCCCATCGGCCAGATCCCGGTCATGGGGCTCGATCCCGGTCTCCGCACCGGCTGCAAGCTGGCGGTGGTCGACGGCACCGGCCGGGTCGTGGCGACGGACGTCGTCCATGCTATCCCCCCCCACGCCCAGCCCGAGCGCGCGGCCGCAACGATCGCCGGCCTGATCCAGAAGCACGGGGTGCGGGCGGTGGCGGTCGGCAACGGCACCGGCAGCCGGGAGACCGAGGTCTTCACCCGGAAGGCGGTGGCCGACGCGGGGCTCGCGGAGGTCATCGTCGCCATCGTCCCCGAGACCGGCGCCTCGATCTACTCGGCTTCCGGAGTGGCGCGGGAAGAGCTGCCGGACCTCGACGTCTCGCTCCGCGGCGCGGTCTCGATCGCCCGCCGCCTCCAGGACCCGCTCGCCGAGCTGGTGAAGATCGAGCCGCGCTCGCTGGGGGTCGGCCAGTATCAGCACGACGTCGACCAGAAATCGCTGGAGCGCGAGCTCGACACGGCGGTCGAGGGCGCCGTCAACCGGGTGGGAGTCGAGCTCAACACCGCCTCGGCTGCCCTGCTCCGCCGGGTCTCCGGCCTCTCCGAGCGGATCGCCCGCTCGATCGTCGCCCACCGCGACCAGAACGGCCCCTTCCGATCGCGGAAGTCGCTCTTGAAGGTCGCCGGCTTCGGCCCCAAGACCTTCGAGCTCTCGGCCGGCTTCCTCCGGGTCCGCGGCGGCGAGCACCCGCTCGACCCGACCGGGGTCCACCCCGAGCGCTACCCGGTCGTCGAGCAGATGGCGAAGGAGCTCGCGGTCCCCCTGAAGGACCTGGTGGGGAACCCGGCGCTCGTCGCGAGGCTCGACTTCAACCGCTTCGCCAACGACGCCGCGGGCTTGGGCAAGTTCACCCTCGGCGACATCCGGGCCGAGCTCGAACGCCCCGGCCGCGACCCGCGCCCCGAGTTCCGCACCCCCGAGTGGCGCTCGGACGTGCTCTCGATCCATGACCTCCAGGTGGGGATGGTCCTGGAAGGCCGGGTGTCGAACGTGGCCAACTTCGGCGCCTTCGTGGACTTAGGGGTGAAG
The DNA here is from genome assembly GCA_034666805.1 of Acidobacteriota bacterium. Lineage (GTDB taxonomy): Bacteria > Acidobacteriota > Thermoanaerobaculia > Multivoradales > UBA5704 > DASQPA01. The sequence goes on along the minus strand of JAXDLD010000176.1, from coordinate 7,734 downwards.
CGGGACGGCCTGGTCCACGTCTCCGAGCTGTCCCAGAAGTACGTCGCGGACCCCAGAGAGGCCGTGCAGGTGGGGCAGATCGTCAAGGTCAAGGTGATCGAGGTCGACCGCGACCGCGGCCGGATCAGCCTCTCGATCAAGGCCCTCCAGACCCCCGAGGCCCGCCAGGGGAGGCAGGCGAGCGGGAGCCCCGGAAGGCCGGGGCCCGGGCAGGGACCGAAGCCGCAGGCTCCGCCGCCGAAGAAGGGGACTTCGGTGGAGGACCTGGTGCGGAAGTTCAATCGGCGGTAGGAACGCGGGTAAACTATTAGATACATAGCGAAATCCCTGAAGAGGCGCTACACTCTTTCCTTCTTAGAAAGGAGAGAGATGATGCACCGAACTACCGCTCTGTTGATGCTGGCCGCCCTGTTGCTCGCCGCCCCCCTGGCCCTGTCCGCGACCGAGCCCGCGGCGGCGCCCGCTTCCGGGGTGGTGAGCGCCCCGGCTGCTCCCGCCTGCAGCGCGGCGAGCACCCTCACCCTTACACCTTCCCCGATCTTCCTCTCGAACACCTGTGGTGCGTGCAGCGACTCGACCTGCCTGGGCAAGGACATCGGGGCGGCCTGCCTCGGGCCGACGCCTTCCGTCTGCGTGAGCACCGTCTCTTGTACCGCGAACGCTCCTACCTGCCGCTGCCGCCCCCTCTGACGATTGCGCCCACGGCCGGCGACCCTCGAAAGGGCCGCCGGCCGCTCCGCGGGTTATGATCAAGCTACCTTCGCGGAAGACGACGATGAGCAAGGGGCGACTGGAGGCGTTCAGCGATGGCGTGATCGCCATCCTCATCACCATCATGGTCCTGGAGCTCAAGGTGCCGCGCGGCACCGACCTCCTGGCGCTCTCCGCCCTCGTCCCCATCATCTCGAGCTACGTGCTGAGCTTCGTCTTCCTGGGGATCTACTGGAACAACCACCATCACCTCTTCCAGGCGGTTCAGCGGGTGGACGGGCGGGTCCTCTGGGCGAACCTGCACCTGCTGTTCTGGCTGTCGCTCGTCCCCTTCGTCACCGCCTGGATGGGGGAGAACCCCAAGGCCGCCGTGCCGGTCGCGATCTACGGCGCCGTCCTCTTCTTCTCCGGTTGCGCCTACTTCGTCCTGGCCCGGGTGCTCGTCGCCCTGCACGGCCGGGACTCGACCCTGGCGGTCGCGATCGGCGCGGACCGGAAGGGCCTCGCGTCGGTCGTCCTCTACGCGGCCGGCATCGGGTTTGCCTTCGTCCGGACCCCGGTCTCGCTCGTCATCTACGTAACGGTCGCCGTGATTTGGCTCGTCCCCGACCGCCGCATCGAGAAGGTCCTCACCCCCTCCGGCGAGCCGTCGCCCGAGTAGGCGAGAGCGCCTTTCAGGCCGGCTGCGACAGGCTGAAGAAGTTGCCGGAGTCGTCGGTGAAGACCGTGGCGAGGCCGTAGACCTCTTTCTTGGGGGCGGCGCGGAACCGCACGCCGCGCGACTTGAGCTCCTCGTAGGTGGCGAGGCAGTCGTCGGTCTCGAAGACGCCGCCGCCGAAGATGCCCTTCTCGACCAGCGAGCGGAGCTGCGCGGCCGTCTCCTCGTCGAAGACCATCCCCGCCTTCGGTTCCATGAGCGCGATCTCCAATTCGGGCTGACCGGGCACGCCGACCGTGACCCAGCGGAAATCCCCCATCCTGGCGTCGGTGCGGACCTCCAGGCCGAGCTTCTGGGTGTAGAACTCGATGGCGCTGTCGTGGTTCAAGACGTAGACGGTGGCGTGAGAGAGGCTCTTGATCATGAAATCTCCTTTCGTTGACCAGAACCCTACCTCACCGCCCGCCGGGCGTGCTTATCGACGATTGCGAACCTGGAGCACCGCTACGAGTACATCGCGAGGAAGCATCCCGGCACCCGGAGGACCGGGCCGGGCCACCCTGGCGCCGCGACCCACCGCCGGCGGTACCGCCGCGGGGAAGCGCCGGTGTAGCTGCGGAAGGCGTTGCTGAACGATGCCAGGCTCTCATAGCCGACGTCGAAGCAGATCTCGGTGACGCTCCGGTCGGTGGTCTCGAGGAGCGCGCGGGCCCGCTCAAGGCGCAACCGCGAAAGATAGCGGCCTGGCGTCTCCCCGTACGCCTGACGGAAGAGGCGCAGGAAGTGGAACTTGGAGAAACAGGCCGCGCTGGCCATGGCCGTGAGGTCGACCGGCGCCTCGGGATGAGCCTCCAGATGATCGCGCACCCGCCGCAGCCGTTCGAGCACGGAGAGGTCGTAGGCGCCCCGGCGTCGAGTCAGGAGGAGGCCGCCGTAGAAGCGACCCCAACCCTGCTCCTCGTGCGCTCGCTCCGTCACGTTCTCAGGCCTCCCTCGCCAGAATCGTCCTCCGGCACTTCCCGTATTATAGGTGCACCTCGAGGGCTCCGCGGCGAGCTCTGAGTGCTTTGAGGTGAGTTTGGAGGGCGTATGAACCATCCCGAGATTCCCGATCCGCTATTCCGTGAAGCGGTGTCCGCCATCGACGCCGGCGATGTGAGCGCTCTGGAGCGCCTCCTGGCCGCGCACCCCGAGCTGGTCCGCGACCGCATCGACTACGGGGAGGGGTACTTCCGGCAGCCCTATCTGCTCTGGTTCGTGGCGGAGAACCCGATCCGGAATGGCAAGCTGCCCCGGAACATCGCCGAGGTGACCCGCGCGATCCTCCAGGCGGTGGAGCGCGCGGGAGTCGACAGCCTGCGAGAACAGCTCGACTACGCGCTCGGGCTGGTGGGCTCGGGACGGGTCGCGCGGGAGTGCGGGGTGCAACGCGAGCTCATCGACGTGCTCGCCGATGCCGGCGCCGATCCCGACGGCGCTCTCGTGCCGGCCCTCGCGCACCGGGAGGTCGCCGGGGCCGAACGGCTCCTCGAGCGCGGCGCCAGGTTGACGCTGCTGGCCGCCGTCTGCACGGGGCGAACGGAAGACGTCGCGCGTCTTGCACGCGAGGCCAGTGCCGACGACCGGCAAGCCGCGCTGGCCGCTGCCGCCCTCTACGGCCAGGCCCACACCCTCGCCCTCCTGATCGATCTCGGCGTCGACCTCGATGCCTACAGCCCGCCCGGGTTTCACCCCCACGGGACCGCCCTTCACCACGCCGTGGACTCGGGCTCTTTAGACGCGGTCAAGGTGCTGGTAGAAGCCGGGGCCGATCTCGGCATGAGAGACCGCATTTACGAAGGGACGCCGCTCGATTGGGCCGAGCATCTAAAGCGTCCCGAGATCGGCGCCTACCTTCGCGCTGTCAACTAGTGCCCATCCAGGAAGCGCGCCAGATAGGGTGCCGTACGGCTCCCTGGCGCCGCGGAGACCTCGGCCGGTGTTCCGGACGCGACGACCCGGCCGCCCTCGTCTCCCGCTCCGGGGCCGATGTCGATCACCCAATCGCTCCCGCTGACGACCCGCATGTCGTGCTCCACTACGATGACGGTGTTGCCGGATTCGACCAGCCCGTCGAGCTGTGCCAGGAGCTTGTCAACGTCCGAAGGATGCAAGCCGGTCGTGGGCTCGTCGAGGACGTAGAGCGTGTTGCCGCGCTGGACCCGCTGCAGCTCGGTCGCCAGCTTGATCCGCTGGGCCTCGCCGCCGGAGAGCTCGGTTGCCGCCTGGCCGAGCCGCAGGTAGCCGAGGCCGACCTCCCGCAGGACGTCGAGCGAACGGAGCACCGGCGGCTCCTCGGCGAAGAACTCGCAGGCCATCTCGACCGTCATCCCCAGCACGTCGGCGATGGTCTTGCCACGATATTTAATCTCCAAGGTCTTGGCGTTGTAACGCGAGCCGTGGCAGGAGGGACAGGCTGTGTAGACGCTCGCCAGGAAGAGCAGCTCGACGCAGACGAAACCTTCGCCCTCACAGGTCTCGCAGCGGCCTTTGGCGACGTTGAAGGAGAAGCGCCCGGCCTCGTAGTGACGCGCGCGCGCCGCCTTGGTGGCGGCGAAAAGCCGGCGGACGTGATCGAACAGCCCCGTATAGGTCGCCAGGTTGGAGCGCGGCGTGCGGCCGATCGGCTTTTGATCCACCGGCACCAATCGCTTTATGCTTTCCATCCCCTCCGTGATCTGTCCGGCGCTGGCTTCTCCAATCATCGGCTCCAGCTCTTCTTCCTCCTCGCCGGCAGGGAGGGTGTGGCCGAGATGCTCCGCCACCAGCTCGACCAAGGCCTGACCGACCAGGCTCGACTTCCCCGAACCCGACACTCCGGTCACCGTCGTAAAGACACCCAACGGAAAGTCGACGTCGAGATCGTGCAAGTTATTGCGAGTGACACCGGTCAGGCGGAGCCAGCCCTTGGGCGAGCGCAGGGTCCGGCTGGGTGGTGCGTGATTTCCAAAGAGATGACGCCGAGTTTGCGAGGCCTCGACCTCTTCGAGCCCCGCGGGCGGGCCGCTGTAGAGAATGTAGCCGCCCTGCTCCCCCGCGGCCGGCCCCACGTCGACGATCCAGTCGGCATGGCGGATGACGTCGAGATCGTGTTCGACGAGGAACAGGGAGTTGCCGGAGCTCTTCAACTGTTCGAGGGCGGACAGCAGCGCCTCGGTGTCGGCCGGATGGAGCCCGGCGGAGGGCTCGTCGAGCACGTAGACGACACCGAACAGATTGGAGCGCACCTGAGTGGCGAGCCGCAGCCGCTGGAGCTCGCCGGGCGACAGGGTGGGCGTGCTCCTTTCGAGCGACAGATAGCCCAGCCCGAGTTGGAGCAGCACGGCGAGCCTTGCTAGGAGATCCTCGGAAATCCGTTGGGCGACCAGCACCTTTTCCGGATGGTCCCGGCCCATCTTGGCCGCGGCGGGGGCGGTCCCTTCGGCATAGGGGCGGAGGATTCCTGCCAGCCGGGCCATCGGCACCCTGGAGATGTCGGCAATGTCAAAACCGGCGAAGGTCACCGACAGGGACTCGGGGCGGAGCCGCTTGCCCTCGCAGAGCGGGCATTCACTGCTCACCAGATACTGGGCCACCCGCTTTTTGATCGAGGGGCTCTGGGTATTGGCGAAGGTGTGCAGCACGTAACGTTTGGCGCTCGAGAAATTCCCGTAATAATCGGCGGGCTCCTTGCGCTGGAGAGCGGCCTGCACCTCGGCCGCGTCCAACCCGCCGTAGACCGGGACGACCGGCTGCTCGTCGGTGAAGAGAATCCAGTTGCGGTCTCTCTTGGGGAGCTCCCGCCAGGGACGGTCGACGTCATAACCGAGCGTGGTCAGCATGTCGCGCAGGTTCTGGCCGTGCCAGGCGGTCGGCCAGCCGCCGATGGCCCGCTCGCGAATGGTGAGCGAGTCATCCGGCACCAGGGAGCGTTCCGTCACCTCGTAGATGCGACCGAGCCCGTGACACTTGGGGCAGGCCCCGGCCGGGGTATTCGTCGAGAACGACTCGGCCTCCAGATGCGGCTGGCCGGGCGGGTACGTCCCGGTGCGCGAATAGAGCATTCGGAGCAGGTTGGAAAGCGTCGTGACGCTGCCGACGGACGAACGGGAGGTGGGCGAACCGCGCTGCTGCTGGAGGGCCACGGCAGGGGGCAGGCCGTCGATCTCGTCGACTTCCGGCACACCCATCTGATCGAACAGGCGTCGGGCGTAGGGAGCGACAGATTCGAGATACCGCCGCTGCGCCTCCGCATAGAGCGTGCCGAAGGCCAGCGACGACTTGCCGGAGCCGGAGATGCCGGTGAAGACGACCAGGGCGTCCCGCGGGATATCTAAATCCACATTCTTGAGGTTGTGCTCACGCGCCCCGCGGACGCGGACGAAGCCGGTGAATTCTTTGTCCGCGGTCTTCTCCATCTAGGCACAGGATCGCGTGCAGGATGAGTGCCACTCGCGTCTGGGTGTAACCTTTCCCAGCGTGCGACGTCACTCTCTCATGAGACCGATCCCGATCCTCGCCGTGGGCGCACTTGCTGCCGGAGCTTGCCTGTACGGAATCGCAAAGACTCACGAAGCCCCGTACGTGCCGCCCGCGGGAGAATCGATCAAGGCCCATCTGCAGCGAACGATCACGGGCCATTCCGAGGTGGTGCAGGACGTGGCCGCGAGCCCGGATGGGCAATATCTCGCGAGCGGCAGCGTCGATCGCACCGTGAAGCTGTGGCGCTGGCGCGATGGCGGATTGGGAGAGACCCTCGCCCAACCGGCGGGGGTCACCTCCGTCGCCTGGAGCCCCGATGGACAGCAGTTGGCGAGCGGCAGCTATGACGGCACCGTCAAGGTCTGGCGCCCGCGGGATGGCGCCCTGATCCGGACCCTCACGGGCCACCGAGGCACCGTCTGGTCGGTCGCCTGGAGCCCGGACGGGGAGCGGCTGGCGAGCAGTGGCGAGGACAGGACCGTGAAGCTCTGGCGCGCGCGCGATGGCGCCCCCTTGAAGACCTTGACGGGGCACGCCCGGAACGTCTGGTGCGTGGCCTGGAGCCCGGATGGGCAACGGTTGGCGAGCGGCAGCTTCGACAAGACGGTCAAGCTCTGGCGCGCCGACACAGGTGCCCTGAGCCAAACTCTTGCAGGGCATTCGGAGGCCATCGTGAGCCTCGCCTGGAGCCCCAATGGACGATGGCTGGCGACCGGGAGCGACGATTCGTCGATCAAGCTCTGGCGCGCGGCGGACGGCAGGCTGATGAAAACCTTGACCGGGGGAACCGATCACGTCTACGCCGTCGCCTGGAGCCCAGATGGGCGGTGGCTGGCGGGCGGAGGCCGCGAGAAGGGCAACCTGGGAACGCTTCTGAAACAGCTCGTCGGGAGCCGGTGGAGCGGCGGCAAGGGCAAGAGCATCCGGCTGTGGCGGGTTCGCGATGGCGCCCTGGAGCAGGCCCTGGCCGAGCATGCGGACGATGTGACTTCCCTTGCCTTCAGCCCCGATGGGCAGTGGCTGGCGAGCGGCAGTGAGGACCGGACGGTGAAGCTCTGGCGCCTCGAAATCTATAGCCAAAAAGAATGAAGCCGGCAGCGTAACGCTGCCGGCTCCACTGTAGGCTGGCTCTCAGGTCCGAGGAACCCGGAGCTCTATCGATCACCGGCCGGGCGGTGGAGGCGGGGGCGGCTGCTGCTTGCGCTCCTCTTCCTTCCGGTTCCGCCGGTTCGGATGGTCCTGCTGGCCCTGGCCCTGGTCCTGTTGGCCCTGGCCCCGGTTCTGGCGCTCCTGCTGCTGGTTCGGGCGATCCGGCTGACCCTGGGGGCGAGCCTGCGGGGCCGGACGCTCGCGCTGCTGGCGATTCCGGAGCTGCTGCTGCTCCCGCTGCTGCTGCTGCTGCTGGGCCTGCATCTCGGCCTCGTGCTGAGCCTGGACCTGCTGGGCCCGCGCCTGGTCGCGCTGGTTCTGCCGGTCGGCCTGCTCCTGCTGGTGCATCTGCTGCAGGCGGCTGCGCTCCTCGTTCTGCTGGGCCTGCAGCCGCTGCTGCTCGGCCTGGTGCTTGCGGTCCAGCTCATCCTGCGAGGCTGGCCGCTGTTGCCGCTGCCCGCGCGGCTGCTGGGCCTGGGGGACCGGTTGCGGCTGGTCCGGCTGGGCTCCCGATTGGGCCGGCTGCTGCCAGCGGGGCTGGCGCTGCGGTACGGGCTGGGGCTGGGCCGGCTGGCCCGGCTGTGCCTGCGGCTGGGCCTGCCGCCGCCAGCGGCCCTCCGGCTGGGCCGGCTGGCCCTGCACCGGGGGCTGTCCCTGCGGCTGCGCCTGGCGCTGCGCGCGGCGGTTGATGACCGCCTGGGGGGTCACCTCCGGCC
>JAXDLD010000175.1:0-4722 GCA_034666805.1 Acidobacteriota bacterium | reverse complement strand
CGTCGAGGCCTGCACCTCGCTCCGCCGCGTCGTGGCGAGCGGCGAGGCGCTGCCGCGGGAGCTGGTGCGCCGCCTCGCCGAGCGGAATAAGGCGCCGCTCTGGAACCTCTACGGCCCCACCGAGGCGGCGGTCGACGTCACCTTCCAGGATTGTTCCCAACACCGTCGCCAAGGGGCGGGCCACGGCGATGGGGAGGGGGGGGGGAGCGTGCCCATCGGGCGGCCGATCTCGGGCGTCGAGATCCGCCTGCTCGACCCGTCGCTCCGGCCCGTCCCCGTCGGCGCTGCGGGCGAGCTCGCGATCGGCGGCCTGGCGCCGGGGCGCGGCTACTGGCGGCGGCCGGACCTGACGGCGGAGCGCTTCGTGCCCGATCCGCTCTCCGCTTTCGCCGGCGGCCCCGGCGGCCCCGGCGGGCGGCTCTACCGGACCGGCGACCTCGCCCGCTTCCTGGCCGACGGCAGCCTCGACTACCTCGGCCGCCTCGACCATCAGGTGAAGGTCCGCGGCGTGCGCATCGAGCTGGGGGAGGTCGAGGCGGTGCTCGCCGCCCATAAGGCGGTCGCCGAAGTCGTGGTGATGCTCCGCCCCGAGCTCCCCGGCGGCGGCCTCGTCGCCTACCTGACCCGCCGCGACGGGCGCTCGGACCCGCTCGACCCCGAGCTCCGGGACGACCTCCGCGCCTTCCTCGCCGCGCGGCTGCCGGGGCCGATGATCCCCAACGCCTTCGTGCCCCTAAGGGCGATGCCGCTCAACGCCAACGGCAAGCTCGACCGCCGGGCGCTCCTGGCGATCGAGCCCGGCTTTTCCGGCATTCCCGGCCGGGCGGAAGGCGGCGGCTTCGTGGCGCCGCGCAACCCCGTCGAGGCGCTCTTCGCGGGCATCTGGGCCGAGGTGCTGGGGAGCGGGCGGCTGGGGCGCGAGATCTCCGTGCACGACAATTTCTTCGAGCTCGGCGGCAACTCGATCCTCTCGATCCAGATCGTCGCCCGCGCCGCGCGGGCCGGCTACCGCATCACGCCGCGCCAGCTCTTCGAGCAGCAGACCGTGGCCCGGCTCGCCGCTGCCGCCGGTACCGCCGGGACCGCCGGTACCGCCGGCCTTGTCCTGGCGAGCCAGGGACCGGTCACGGGACCGCTGCCGCTCCCCCCCATCCAGCGCTGGTTCTTCGGCCAGGACCTCGCCGATCCGCACCACTTCAACCAGGCGGTGCTCCTCGCCGTGCGGGAGGTGGGGCCGCGGGTGGCCGAGAGCGCCTTAGGCGCGCTCGTAAGCCACCACGACGCGCTCCGGCTGCGCGTCTCGCCGGCGGCTAAGAACGGCGGCCTGCCGCGGGCGGAGAACGCCCCGCCGGAGCCTGGCTTCTTCCTGCCGCGGGTCGACCTCACGGCCCTGGCGCCCGCCGCCGCCGAGCGCGCCCTGGGCGCCTCGGTCGACGCCGCGCAAGCCAGCCTCGACCTCGCGCGCGGACCGCTGCTGCGGTTCGTCTGGTACCAGCTCGCGGGAGAGGCTCGGCTTCTCCTCGTCATCCATCATCTGGCGGTCGACGGCGTCTCGTGGCGCATCCTGCTCGAGGACCTGGAGACGGCCTGCCGGCAGGTTGCCGCGGGAGGGCCCGCCGCCCTTCGCCTGCCGGCGAAGACCACCTCGTTTCAGGAGTGGGCCGAGCGGCTCGACGCCTACGCCCAGAGCCTCTCGCCGGAGGCGGTCGAGCGCGAGCTCGGACACTGGACAGGGCTCGCCAGGCTGCCCTTCGACCGGCTGCCGTTCGAGCCGACCGAGCCGACCGGGGGGGCCGACCCGTTCGATTCCTTCGCTCCCGGAGCGCCGCTCGCCCTCGCCGCCTCCACCGGCCTCCACGCCTCGTCGCGGACGGTGACGGTCGAGCTCGACGAGGCGGAGACCCGCGCCCTGTTGACCGAGCTGCCGTCGGCCTACGGCACGCAGGTCAACGACGCGCTCTTAGCGGCGCTCGCGGCGACCCTCGCCCGGCCGGGCGGCGCGCTGTGGATCGACCTCGAAGGGCACGGCCGGGAGGAGGTCGTCCCCGCGGTCGACCTGTCGCGCACCGTGGGCTGGTTCACCACCCTCTTCCCGGTGGCCCTGGCGGTCGAGAGCACGGCGCCGGGCGCCCTCCTGCAGTCGGTCAAGGAGCAGCTCCGCGCCATCCCCGACCGCGGCTTCGGCTATGGCGTGCTGCGCTACCTGCGCGGCGGCGAGGCGGCGGCCCTCTTAGCCGCGCTGCCCGCCCCGAGAGTGAGCTTCAACTACTTAGGCGAGTTCGACGGCAGCTTCGAGGGCGGCCTGTTCGCCCCCGCCGCGGAGCCGAGCGGCGCCGCGCAGAGCCCGCGCCAGCGGCGCCCGCACGCCGTCGCGGTCTCCCTGCTCGTCGTCTCCGGACGCCTGCGGGTCGACTGGGGCTACAGCGCCGACCTCTGCGACCGCGGGACGATCGAGCGCCTCGCCGCCGCCTATGCCGCGAGTTTGCGGGAACTCATCGCCCACTGCCGAGCCGCCGGGACCGCCTATACGCCGGGCGACTTCACCTACGCCGATCTCGAGGCCGACGACCTCGCGAACCTGCTCGCCGAGCTGGACGAGGCCTAAAGCGCCCCGCCGCGAAGAGTCCCCCTACTCGGGGTGCCCTGGCGACTTGCACAAAAGTTAACCCAGAGTTAACCTCTGTGCATCGTGCTTACCCCCACGAACAAGCGATCCCCCGACTGGGACAGCCTCTTCGCCGTGGCCCAGGGTCAGGATGGCTACTTCACCACAGCACAGGCCGTGCAGTCGGGCTATTCGCGCCCTCTCCTGCACAAGCATCTGGCGAGCGGGAAGATGGTGCGCGCTCGCCGCGGCATCTACCGGCTCGTCCATTTCCCGGCCAGCGATCACGAGGATCTCGTCGTCCTCTGGCTCTGGAGCGAGCAGGCGGGCGTGTTCTCTCACGAGTCGGCGCTGGCGCTTCACGACCTCTCCGACGTACTTCCCGGCAAGGCCCACCTGACACTGCCCGCGACCTGGCGCCGACGGCGCCTCCGCGTCCCCTCGGGCCTCGTGCTGCACTTCGCCGACGTCGGCGACGCGGATCGCACGAGCTTCGGGGCCGTGCCGGTGACGGGGCCGCTGCGAACCCTCAGGGACTGTATCGAGGCGGACGTTGCTCCCAGTCTGGTCCATCAGGCAATCCTCCAGGCGCGACGTCGCGGAATGATCACGGCCGCCGATGAAGCTCGGCTTCGCAACGAGCAGGGCGACAGCAGGACGGCGGCGCGATGACCGTGCGCCAATATGCGACGCCGTTGGCCTTCAAGCAGGCGCTGGAACAGCGACTCAAGTCGTCGTCGACGACGGGGACGGATTTCGGCCGGCGCCGGCAGCTCCTCGTTTTCGATCGCTTCCTGGCTCGCCTCACACAGGTCGCCGGTGGCGCGGTCACTTTGAAGGGCGGGCTCGCGCTCGAACTGCGCGTCGAGCGAGCGCGCACGACGAAGGACATCGACCTGCGAATGATGGGCTCGTCGAGGGACGTGCTGGAACGCCTCCAGGAGGCGGGCCGGCTCGACCTCGGCGACTCCATGCGCTTCGAGATCCAGCCCGACGACGAGCATCCCGAGATCCAGAACGAAGGGATGCAATACGAGGGTTACCGCTACCGAGCCGAGTGCCGGCTCGCCGGGATGATCTATGGGCGCCCGTTCGGTGTCGACGTGGCCTTCGGAGACCCGCTGATCGGCGAGCCGGACATCATAACGGCAGAAGACACGCTCGACTTTGCCGGCATCGCGCCCCCGGCTCTCCGCCTGTACCCCGTCGTCTCACACATCGCCGAGAAGCTCCACGCGCTCACGATGCCACGGTCGCGGCCCAACTCGCGGGTCCGCGACCTCCCCGACATTGCGCTTCTGGCGACAACGGGCTCGATCGACGGTTCGATGCTTCGTCGGGCCATCGAGACGACCTTCGAGTTCCGAGACACGCATCCTGTTCCGACAGAGGTCCCGGCGCCGCCTGACTTCTGGGAGGCACCCTACGCAGCCATGGCGGCGACGGACGAGTTGCCTTGGGCGACGATGACGGAGGTGGCGCTGGCGGTGGCGCGCTTTCTGGTTCCTGTCCTCGGACATAACGAACGCGGCATTTGGGAGCCGGCCGATTGGAACTGGAGGCCCGTACTGTGGTGAATCGGCGCGCCGATCACGCCGCCGAACGGGCGGCGGCACAAGCGGGCGACGAGGTGAGCGCTATCTTTTGACACGCCCCGCCGGGGAAAGTCGTTCAGGAGCAACGCCGGAATCGGGCGGCACCTATTTGCTCGGGTTTCCGTCCGCCCGACTACCATCAGGACTGCCGATCGCTCATCAGGAGTCATCTTCGCTAGGCGTACCTGTTCCCGATTCCAGGTAATCCACATACCGATAACTCCGATCACAAACAAACTCCCCGTAACTAATTGGGGGGGCGGCGCAGGGTACCTGCGGTTACAACTCGTCCGACGCTGCGGTGGGCGGCCACGCCCCTATCTGCTGCCGCAGCGCTACGATTTTGCCAAAGTGATATGCGTTATGTACCGCCACACTGTTCAATTCATCGGCCAGTGTCACGCCCGGTTCAACCTCGACCGCCAACCGCTCGGGCGCCTGCCCCAACGCTGCCGCAGCGCGAGCACCGTCCAGGAACACTCGCACCAGGTCGTGCCATTGGTGCTCGTGCTCCGGCGGGGC
>JAXDLD010000174.1:0-6874 GCA_034666805.1 Acidobacteriota bacterium | reverse complement strand
GAAGGCCTCCCCCGTTGTCCATGAAGGGAGAGATACAATCGCATGGCTACAGAGCATCCGTCCGTAGAGAATCACTTCTCAGGCCGCTCACCCGCGGTTCGGCAGATCTACGACCGCCTGCTGAGCGCCACCTCTACCTTCGGGCCGTTCGCCGAAGACCCAAAGAAGACCTCCATCCATCTCAACCGCAAGACGGCCTTTGCCGGAGTCATGACCCGCAAGGATTGTCTGATCCTCACCCTCAAGGCCGCGCAGGACATCGAGAGCCCGCGGGTTTCCAAGCACGAGCAGGCTTCCGCGCACCGGTGGCATCTCGAAGTGAAGCTTCAGGATCCCGGCGAGGTCGATCCCGAGCTCGTCGGTTGGCTCAAGGAAGGCTATGATCTATCGGCGTAGGACGGCTCCATAGGATGAGCTCTGCAACATCTCCTCCTGTTCGCCTCCAGGATCTTCCAGAGGACCAGATTCGTCCCCTCCTGCTGGCTTCCGAGGCCGAGGGGTTCCGCTTTGTCCGCCGTGTCGTCAGCGAGTGGAAAGCCGGCATCAATACTTTCTCTGGCGGCAGCGACGCGCTTCTCGGCACATATGTGAGCGGCCAGCTCGTCGGCATCTGCGGCCTCATGGTGGACCCCTACACGATGGACCCGGCCGTCGGTCGTCTACGGAACCTGTACGTTCTCCCGGAGTACCGCAGCCAAGGCATCGGGGCCAGCCTCACTCGGAGCGTCATCGCCCTGGCCGCCCCGGCTTACGAATCCCTCCGCCTCCGCGCGGGGACACCTCAGGCGGCTCGGCTCTACGAACGGCTCGGCTTTACCCCGACGCCTGGCGTTCCGGACTGTACCCACGTCTATAGCTTCGAGCGCTCGAACTTTCGGGCTAATCCTGCGTAGAGAGGAATCATGGGCTACCTGGGAACTCTCGTAATTTTGGGTCTGCTGATCCTCCTCCACGAGGCCGGTCACCTGGCTGCCGCGAAGCTCGTGGGAATCCCCGTCGTGGGGTTCTCTGTGGGTTTCGGCCCGAAGATCTGGAGCCGGCGGCGGGGACTTACGGAGTATGCGCTGCGGGCGTTCCCGCTGGGGGGCTACGTGCTTCCGGCGGTCACCGATCTCTTCGAGTTCCGCGCCTTTGCGCTGCGCAAGCGGCTCGTCTACTTCCTGGGCGGACCGCTCGCCAACCTCGCGGCGGCGCTTCCCCTTTTTGCCCTCCTGAACGCACGGTACGAGATCTCCTTCTACACGATCCTGGTCGCCCCGTTCGCCCAGGTTGCGATTGCATGCTGGCAGGTCCTGAGTTCTCTTCCGAGCCTGTTCGCGCGGCCCGAGGCGCTCTCGGGCGTGGTGGGAATCGTGCGGGAGGGGAGCCGGGCGGCGGCGGCGGGGCGGAGCGCCGAGCTGGCGCTCTCCTTGAGCGTCTCGCTCGCGGTGCTCAACTTGCTGCCCATCCCCGTGCTCGACGGCGGCCAGATCCTCATGAGCTCCCTGGAAGAGCTGTTCCCCCGCCTCGTTCGCCTGCGGGTGCCGCTGACGGTGATGGGCATGGTGCTCCTGGCGAGCGTCATGATCTACACCAACGTGCACGACGTCGTCCGCTGGCTGGCGTAACCCAAGCCCGAGCGGCTACTCCTTCCGGATCACCCGGATCGGATCGACCCGCACGGCGCGGAGCGCGGGCCAGAGGCTGCCGAAGAGCGTCATCAGCAGACAGAGGGCGACGGCGGCGAGGAACGTCGGCGCGTCCCCCGGGTCGAGGCCGGCGAGGAGCGAGGCCATCGCCCGGCCGGCGGCATAGGCCAGGACGGCTCCGGGCACCACCCCAGCCGCCGCCAGGAGAGCGCCGTGCCGCAGGATCATCCCCAGGATCTCCCCCGCCCGGGCGCCCAGCGCCATGCGGACGCCGATCTCGTGCGCGCGCTGCGACACCGCGAAGGAGAGCAGGCCGTAGATGCCGATCCCGGCGAGCAGGAAGGCGATGGCGGCGAAGGCCCCGAGGACCCGCGCCTGCACCGCGCGCGAGGCGGTCTCGTCCGCCACGACTTCTGAAAGGGTGCGCACGTCCGAGATCGGCTGCTCGGGATCGACGGCGCGCACGATGCGGCGCACGGCGGGCAGCAGGCTCGCGGGCTCGACCCCGGCGCGGATCACCAGGTCTTTCGGCATGAAGAAGGTCAGCGCGCCGTCCTCCACCTGCCGGTAGGGGAGGTAGACCTGGGGCTCGCTCGGCCTTTCGAGCCCGCGTACGCGGACGTCGCCCACGACGCCGACCACCGTGCGCTCGTGAAAGGCGAAGGTGAAGCGCTGGCCGAGCGGGTGGCCCTGCGGCCAGAAGCGGTGGACGAAGGAGGCGGAGACCACCGCCACCAGGGGCCGGTCGAAGGTGTCCGCTTCGCTCACGTCGCGCCCCTGGCGGAGCGGGACCCCCAGGGCGGCCAGGAAGCCGGGGGTCACGTAGCGCAGGCTCGCCGAATGATCGGCGCCGCGGTCCTCCGGCTCGCCGCCCAGGGAGACCGGCCAGATCCCGCCGCGCATCACCATCGGCAGGAAGCTCGTGAAGCCCGCGCTCGTCACCCCGGGGAGCGCCCGCACCTGCCCCAACACCCGCGTGTAGTAGTCGGCGCGCCGGCCGGTGTTCTCGTACTTCGGCGTCGGCAGCGCCGTGCGGAGCGTGAGGACGCCGCTGGGGCGGAAGCCGGGATCGGTCGCCTGGATGCGGGTCAGGGCACGGAGCAGGAGACCGGCCGAGACGAGGAGCACCACCGCGACGGCGACCTCGGTGATCACCAGGGCCGAGCGGAGCCGCTCCCGCCGTCCGCCGCCGGCGCGCACCCCCTGCCGCGGCCCGCCCATCTCGGCGTCCCGGCAGGCCCGGAGGGCGGGGAGAGTGCCGAAGCCGATCCCGGTCAAGGTGGTGAGGAGGCCGGCGAAGAGCAGCACCGGCAGGTCGACGGCGGGGACCCCGGCGACCGGCAGGTTGACCGGGACGAGCCGCGCGAGGAGGGGGAGGGCGGCGGTCGCCACCAGGACGCCGAGGGCTCCGCCGGCGAGAGCCAGGGCCAGGCTCTCCGTCACCAGCTGGCGGACCAGGCGCTCGCGGCCGGCGCCGAGGGCCGCCCGCACTTGGAGCTCCGCCCGGCGGGCGAGGGCGCGGGCGAGGAGGAGGTTGGCGAGATTGGCGCAGGTGATGAGGAGGACGCACGACGCCGCGCCGCAGAGCGCCAGGAGCAGGAGGCGCCCCTGCTCCGACGTGCCGTCGCGGAGCGGCTGGAGCGCCGCGCCGGTCTGCCGGTTGTCCTTCGGATACTGGCGCTCGAGCCGCGCCGCGATGACGCCCATCTCCGTCCGCGCCTGGCGGAGCGAGACGCCGCGCCCGAGCCGGGCCACGACCTGCAGGCAGTAGTTGGTGCGGTCGGCGAAATCCTCTTCCCCGAAGCGGATCGGTACCCACAGCGCGGCCTGGCGGCGGGGGAAGGAGAAGTCGGGGGGCATGACGCCGACGACGACATAGGGCGCGCCGTCGAGGAGCACGCGCCGGCCCAGCACCGCGCGGTCGCCGCCGAAGTCCCGCCGCCACAGCCCGTCGCTCAAGAGGACCGTGCCGGCCGCGCCCTCGCGGTCGTCCCCGGCGGTGAAGAAGCGCCCGAGCGCCGGGCGGACCCCGAGCAGCGGGAAGAGATCGGCGGTGACGGCCGCGCCTTCGAGCCGCTCCGGCCCGGACGGCCCGACCAGGTTGAGCGAGACCGGTCGCAGGGCGCCCATGGCCGCGAACGACCGGTTCTGGCGCTTCCAGTCGCGGTAGTTGCCCGGCGAGGGCTCCAGGTATGGATAGCCGGGCAGGCTCTCCGAGACTTTCACCAGCCGCTCCGGCTGCGGGAACGGCAGCGGCCGGAGGAGGACGAAATCGGCGAGCGAAAAGGCCGCCGTGGTGGCGCCGATGCCCAGCGCGATCACCGGGATCGCGGTCAGGGCGAAGCCGGGAGCCTGCCGCAGCGACCGGATCATGTAGCGGAGATCCTGCCGCAGCAGACTCCCGTGTACCGCGAGGGCATTGGGCAGGATCTCCCAGCAGGCGATCCAGAGCGCGAGGAGCCCCCGCGCCCCCGCCGCCTGCCGGCGGCTTCTGAGGATGCGGCACATCTCCTCGCCGTACTCCTCGCGGAACGAGGCCGGGTAGAGGTGGAGGAGGAGCCGATAGAGGCGCATCACGCCTCCCCCGGCGCCAGGCCGCGCGCCCGCGCCATCGCCACGAGCTGCGAGAGCCGCCGCGCCTCGGCCCGCGCCACCGCGGTCCCCAGCGGCGTGATGCGGTAGTAGCGGCGCCGCTCGTCGTCGAGCTCGGCCGGGGGGCGTTCCCGGCTCTCGACGAGCAGCCCCTCTTCGAGCATGCGGTGGATGGAGCGATAGAGGGTCGCGGCGCTCAAGGAGACCTCGCCCCCCGTGCGCGCCTCCACGTCCTGGATGATGGCGTAGCCGTGCCGGTCTTCCGCGGCCAGGGAGAGAAGGATGTGGAAGGTCGCTGGTGCCAGCGGGAGGAAGGATGCGATGTCAGCTTGCCGGTCGGCCATGGTCTCGGGTCCGCTCCTGGAGTCGGTGTATTGCACGAACCGGGATGACTATAGCCAAGTTGGGCATAGTTGAAAAGACCCCCGAGTGCGACTACCTTTCGCAGGAGCTCGAGCATCGAGTCGATGCTCCTCGCCGCCGGGGTTCTCTGGGCGACGAGCCGCAATCCAGGAGAATCGAATGATCCAGAAGTTCCTCGCCAGCCTCGCCTTCTGCACCCTCTTCCTGCTCGCCGCCAGCTCGACGGCCTTCGGCCAGACCTGCCCAACCCCGATGTCCTCCATGTTCCCGCCCGCGCCGGGCACCTTCACCCATACCGCGGTGACGGATGGCAACTGGAATGCCGCCGCGACGTGGGGCGGCTCCGTTCCGGGGAACAGTGCCATCGTCTGCATCCCCGCCGGCCGGCAGGTCACCCTCACCACCCAGGAGACCTCGCGGCTGCGGTTCATCCAGGTCGACGGGGAGTTGCACGTCGCGGCCAACGTCAACACCCGCCTCTATCTCGATACGCTCCTCGTGGATGCCGGGGGTCTCTTCAAGGTTGGGACGGCGAGCTTCCCGATCCAGACCAACCTCACCTCGGAGCTCGTCTTCATCAGTTGGGACGGCCTCATGATCGATCGCGGCTGGGACCCGGAGGAGAAGAGCCGGGGTCTGATCTCGATGGGGACGGTCAAGGCCTATGGCGACGCCAAGACGCACATGGTGCCGATGACAGCCGACGTCCAGAAGGGGGCCACCCACCTGAACCTCGACAGCGCGCCGAGCAACTGGAAGGTGGGGGACAAGATCGTCCTCACCGGCTCCTATTTCCGCGAGGTCACGCCGGTCGCCTCCACCTCACAGGACGAGCAGGTCACGATCACGGCGATCTCCGGCAGCGCGGTCGACTTCTCGCCGGCCCTGGTCTACGACCACGTCCGGCCGCGCGGCGACCTGCGCCTCCACGTGGCGAACCTGACGCGCAATGTCATTTTCCGGTCCGAGTCCGCGACCCCCATCTCCTCGCGCGGCCATGTGATGTTGATGACCGGCACCGACGACCTCGAAAACGTGGCGCTGGTCGATCTGGGCCGCACCGACAAGACCCAGCCGCTCAACGACGTGGTGGTCCAGTGCTACCAGGGAAGCACGCTCACGACGTGCGATGGCAGCGGGACCGACTATTCGGTCACCCTGGCCGCCACCTCCGCGGTTACTAACCGTCGCGGGCGCTATGCGCTCCATTTCCACTTGAACGGCACCAATCCCGGCGCGGCCTCGCCAGCCAAGGTCAATGGCACGGTGGTCAACGGAACGGTAGGCTGGGGGTTCGTCAGCCACAGCAGCCAGGTGGATTTCATCAACGACGTGGCCTACAACTTCGCCGGCGCGGGGTTCGTCACCGAGGCCGGCGACGAGTTGGGCACCTTCGACCATGACATCGCGATCCGGGGCACCGGCGACGGCGAATACCGCCCGGATCGGATCGTCTTCGCGAATGCCGCCCGCCCGCAGCCCCTGGCGGACTTCGCCTTCACCGGCGACGGCTTCTGGTTCCAGGGGCCGGCTCTCCATGTGACGAACAACGTGGCCGCCGGCTGCAACGGCATGGGGATGATCTGGTTCACAACCGGCCAGCCCGATGTCAAGAACCCCTTCACCGACACCAGCGGGAAGAGCCACGATCGGTACACCAGCTTTCCCAGGAGCGCGGTGAGCACGGTCTATGCCGGCTTCCCGGACCTGTCCACCTTCGTGCCCCGCTACTGGGACAGCAGCGTGACGAACGAGAAGCTCGTCGTCAAAGACCTCCCCATCCTCCAGTGCGACGGTTTCGAAGGGTATGGGAATCTGGTCGGGTTCCGGCTCCGGTTCAACAACGCCGGCAACACGTCCTGGTACAACGAGTACTTCTATGATTCTCACATCGCGTCCGGGACGCCGGTCCTGATGCGGCAGGCCATCAAGAACATCACGGTGTGGAACAACGAGTACGGGCTCTATCCCAACTACACCTCGAAGACCGACTTCTCGGACGTCGCGCTCGTCAACCGCCTGGACTATGACGCCAGGGACGCCTACGTCGGCGCCACGATCGAACGCCAGTTCGACGACTCGACGTTCAACAACCTGACCATCGACGGCTACGAGGTGGCCGGCCAGATCGATTTGAAAAACAGTTCCAACCATTTCAACAACCGCGGCGAGATCACCTTCACAGGGGCTCAGACGTACCTCAACTATGCGAACTTCGACACCTGGGACAAGACCGTCACCTGTACGGTCCCCACCGGGCTCACCGTCACCGGGAGCGGCACGTCGAGGAC
>JAXDLD010000173.1:0-2941 GCA_034666805.1 Acidobacteriota bacterium | reverse complement strand
CGCGCCGGCGTTGGCGTTCGCCATGGCGCAGCCGGCAAAGAGGCCGCCCAGGGAGAGCTCCTCCCTCGCCGCGGCATCGTCGGGCCGGCGAAGCACCCGCGGCAGGGCGGCGACGAGCCGCGGCAGGGCGGGAAGGGCGAAGTTGTCCGTGAACGGCGTCGCGCCACGGGCCAGGTAGGCTTCGATCGCATGGATCAGGGCATCGAGCGCGCTGTGGGCGGTCGCGGCGGCGGGGAGGGTGGCGGTCCAATCGGGGTCGACGATCGTCGCCCGCGGCAGCAGGTAGAACCCGGCCACGACCTCCTTCTTGCGCGGCGAGCTGCCTTCGCCCAGGCCGACGAGGACGGCGTGGCTCGAGACCTCCGAGCCGCTGCCGGCGGTGGTCGGTACGGCGACCAGGGGGAGTCCCGGGCGGCGGACGCGGTGGAAACCGAAGAGGTCGGCGGCGCGCCCGCCGACGACCGCCAGGGCAGCCCCCACCTTGGCGGCATCCAAGACGCTGCCGCCCCCGACCGCCACCACGGCGTCATGGCCACCGGCCAGCAGGCGCTCGGCGCACAGCTCGGCGTGGGTCTCGTCCGGATCGGGGCGGATTCCATCCCAGATCGCGGTGGGGATCTCCGCCGCGGCGAGGTCGCGCGCCAGCCTCTCGGGGATGCCGGCGGCGGCGACGCTCGGGTCGGTCGCGAGGAGGGGGCTCGCGATGCCGAGCTCCCGGAGGAGACGCGGGAGCTCCCGCGACACGCCGCGGCCGAAGAGGAGCGCCGGCGGGAGGGCGAGCTTCATGTCCGGCGCGCTTTGAGATCCAGGGCCCGGTACGCCGCCCGCGCGATCCCCAGCGAGTCGAGCCCGTAGTGCGGCACCATTTCCTCGTAGGGGCCGACGACGTCGCAGAAGCGGTCCTCGATTCCCACCCGGACGATCGGCACCGGCCGCTCCTGCGCCAGCACCTCGGCGACCGCGCCCCCCAGGCCGCCCAGGATGTTGTGGTCCTCGACCGTCACCACGGCGCCGGTCGCCGCGGCGGCCACCACTGCCTGGCGGTCGATGGGTTTGATGGTGTGGACGTTCAGGACCCGGGCGCCGATCCCCTCGGTCGCGAGCCGCGCGGAGGCGGCCACGGCCTCGGCGACCATCTGGTTGCCGGCCGCGATCAGGGTGACGTCGTCGCCGTCCGCGAGCTCGACCGCCCTGCCGATCTCGAAGTCGTAGTCGCCGAAGTAGACCTGCGGCGTCTCGGCGCGACCCACCCGGAGGTAGACCGGCCCTTCGTGGGCCGCCGCCGCCCGCACCGCCTTGACGGTCTCGACCGAGTCGGCCGGCGCCAACACCACCATGTTCGGCATGGCGCGGAGGATCGCGATGTCCTCGATGCAGTGGTGGGTCGAGGCCGCCGGCCCGCCGGAGACGCCGGCGTAGTAACCGACGAGCTTGACGTTCGCCCGGTGGTAGGCGACGTCCAGCCGCACCTGCTCGCAGGCGCGGAGGGCGAGGAAGGTGGCGAAAGAGTTGACGAAGGGGATCTTGCCGCGGAAGGAGAGGCCGACCGCGGTGCCGACCAAGTCGGCCTCGGCGATCCCGATCTGCAGGAAGCGGCGCGGGAACTCGCGATGGAAGGGCACCGAGTACTGCCCGAGATCGCCCTCGATCGAGAACAGACGCTCCTCCTCGTAGGCGAGGTCGAGCTGCGCCATGCGGCAGGCGGTGCGGGAGGAGAGGGTGTACTGGGAGATCCATTCCGGCGAACCGATCGCCGGCCGGGCCGTCACGGGCTCTGCGCTCATCGCCAAACTCCTCCTTACGTCCCGAGGGTCGTCCAGACGATCCGCTCGGCGTCGCCCGAGGTGATCGGCACGGGGTTGAGCCCCAAGTGGAAGGCGTCCTGCATCACATAGTCGACGAGCGGCGGCACTGAAGCCTCGCGCACCCCGAGCTCCCGCAGAGTCGGCATCCCGGCCTCCTGGACGAGGGCGCGGACCGCGGCGATCCCGGCCTTGGCGTGCTCCCGCTCGCTCATCGACCCGCGCTCGACTCCCATGGCCTGGGCGATCCGCGCGTAGCGGTCGGCCACCTGATCCAGGTTGTAGTCCATGACGTCGGCCAGGAAGACCGCGCAGCCCACGCCGTGGTGCACCCGGTGCTGGACGTTGATCCCATGGGCGAAGGCGTGCTCGCCGCTCCCGCCGCCCTTCATCGAGATCCCGGCGGTGAGCGAAGAGACCATCATCCAGCCGCGCGCCTCGCGGTCCGAGCCGTTCCGCACCGCCCGCATCAGCCACTTGGAGATGGTCTCGATGGCGTAGAGCGCGTAGGCGTCGGCGAGCGGCTGGCGCTCGACCGAGACATAGGCGCCGATGGCGTGCGAGAGGGCGTCCAGGCCGGTCGCCGCGGTGACCGCGGGCGGCAGGCTCAGCGTGAGGAGCGGATCGCAGAGCGCCACGTGGCCGGGCACCGCCACGATGTGCATCTTGAACTGCCGGGAGGTGTCGATGATGATCGTCCCGCCCACCGCCTCGCTGCCGGTGCCGGCGGTCGTGGGGATGAACATCAGCGGCGGATGGGGGTGGATGATCGGGCGCTTGCCGTCCTCGTAATCGCGGATGTGGCCGCCGTTCGAGACCACGGCGGCGGCCGACTTGGCGACATCCATGGCGCTGCCGCCGCCGAGGCCCACGAGGCCGTCCGCGCCGGCCTGGCCGTAGGCCCCGACCGCCGCCATCACGTGGTGGTCGGCGGGGTTGGTCTCGACCCCGGAGAAGGTCTCGTAGGCCACGCCGGCTGTGTCGAGGGTGGCCAAAACCGGCGCGCAGACCCCGGCCGCGAGGACGCCCGGGTCGGTGACCACCAGGGCCTTCTTGACCCCGAGCCGGGCGAGCTCCGTGCCGGCCATCGTCGCCGCGCCCTCGCCGTAATGGACCCGCGGATAGAGCTGGAAGGTGAA
>JAXDLD010000172.1:0-4420 GCA_034666805.1 Acidobacteriota bacterium | reverse complement strand
CCAATACCGAGGTGGGGACCGAGGCGCTCGATTCCCTCTATTGCCTGGCGATGCTCGCCCTGCACCGGGAGCGTCCCGGCGAGGCCGCGGAGCTTTTCGCGCGGGTCCACCGGCTCGCCGGCGGGCGGGCGGAGATCCGCGAGTCGGCCCGCCTCCACGAAGGGCTCAGCCTGCGGCGGGCCGGCCAGCTTGCCGCGAGCCGGAGCTGAAACCTCGGGAGCTCGATGCGATTCCGTCGCGCCTCGCAACACCCCTCCCTGGTGATCGCCGAACGCTTCGCCGCTCCCGTCGAGAGGCTGGCCACCGTGGTCCTGCCGCTCGACGTCGTCGCCCGCCAGAAGGCGGCGCGGCGGCAAGTTTTTCTCGTGGCGGATGTCGCGGGCATTGCCGATGACGCCGCGGCGCCCGCCGACTATCGCGCCGCGACCCTGTCGCATGCCCTCTCTCCGGAGGAATCGCTGCGCCTCGAATTCGCCCCTTTCCCCGGACAGCCCGGCGCTTCCTACCTGCTGGGCGTCCTCGCCCTGTCCGGGGACGAGCCGCCGGTCGACGTCACTCTGCGAGCGCTGCGGGCCGCCGCCGCCGGCCGCCCGCCGATCGCCCTCGAATGCCGCGGCGACGCCGACCGCACGGCCACCGACTTGCTGATCGCAGAACGCGGCATGGCGGTGTTCCGCCTGGCGGCCCCTGCCTCCTCGGCCGTCCGCCCCGTCTATGGGCTGGACGTCTTCTGGTGCGACGCCAACGGCCTCTACCTCCGGGGCTGGGTGCATGCAGACGAGCACCGGGTGCGGGCGCTCACGGTCGAATCCGCGGGACGATCCGCTCGGGTGGAGACTTTCACGGACCGGCCCGATCTCCTCGCCTTCTACCCCGAGCACGAGCACGTCCGCCACGCCGGATTCGCCGTCTACCTCGCCTGCCCGCCCGGACACCCGGTGCACCTGACGCTGGCGACCGACGGCGGTTCGGCGAGCCTTCCCCTCCCTCTGCCAGAGGGCCCGCTGCCGCCCTGGCCGGAGGAGGGAGAGGATGCCGCGGACGATCTTTCTCTACTGCTGCGGCGCTTCGTGGATCTCACCAATGCCGAGGGCGGCCGCGTGTTGCAGGTCGGCTCCCGCTCCCCGGCCGGCCACGGAGCGGCGCCACCCCGCCCGGCGCTCCGCGGCCCGGTGACCGGGTTGGACATCCACCCCGGCTTCTCTGTCGACCTGGTGAGCGACGCCCACCGTCTCTGCCTGCGCGACCGCTCGTTCGGCGCCCTGGTCTCCGCCTCGGTTTTGGAGCACCTGGAGGCGCCCTGGCTCTTCGCGGCCGAGGCCAACCGCGTCCTCAAAACGGGCGGGCTCCTCTATCACGCGGCGCCTGGAGCCTGGCCCGCCCACGCGCAGCCGAACGATTTCTGGCGCATGTCGGCCGCCGGGCTCGGTGTGCTGTTCGGGCCGGACAGCGGCTTCGAGGTCCTGGACGCCCGGGACTCCGGAAGGGCGGTGCTGCTCCCCTCTCCGCGCTGGCGGCACCGGCATCTCGCCATGCCGACCGTCCCCATCTTCGCCTTGTCCGAGATCCTCGCCCGCAAGGTGGCAGACCTGGCGCCCGGTGCCGTGGCGTGGCCCCGGAGAGCGGGCAGCGAGGAACGGGCCCGGCAATATCCCGTGTCGGGCCTCCGCCTCGCCCCGGACCCCCCGAACGCCCCGGGCTCGCGAGGAGGTACGCCCTGACCCGCCCCTCGATTTCGGTCATCCTGCCGGTCTGGAACGGTCGCCCGTTCCTCAAGGACGCGGTCGCGAGCGTCCTCGCGCAGTCCTTGCCGCCCTGCGAGCTGATCGTGGTGGACGACGGCTCGACGGACGGCTCGCTGGAGGCGCTCACAAGCCTGCCGCCGGCCCCCTTTCCGCTCCGCGTCCTGCGGCAGGCCAACGCCGGGCAGTCCGCGGCGCGCAACGCCGCCGCCCGCGAGGCCACCGGGGAATACATCGCCTTTTTGGACCAGGACGACCACTGGTACCCGCGCCACCTGGAGGAGCTCGTCGCCCCGCTCGCCAAGGATCCGCAAGCGGGCTGGGCCTATTGCGATTTCGACGAGATGGACCTGGCGGGCAACCTGGTGACCCGCGGCTTCTTGAAGACCCAAGGTGTGAGCCATCCCAAGCGCTCGATCTACGATTGCGTGGCCGGCGACCTCATGGTGCTGCCCTCGGCGAGCGTGGTGCGGAGCGCCGCCTTCGCGGAGGCCGGCGGCTTCGACGAGGCGCTCTCTGGCTATGAGGACGACGACCTCTTCGTCCGCTTCTTCCGCCTGGGCTGGAATCACGTCTTCGTGGCTCGCCCGCTGCTGCGCTTCAGGGTCCATGCCACGGGCTCCTCGGCCTCCGACCGTTTCCTCGAAAGCCGTGTGCGCTACGCGGCGAAGCTTACGGCGATCCTCCCCGACGACTCGCGCATGTTCCGCTACTACGTCAGCAAGGCCATCGCGCCACGTTTCTTCCTCACCTCGCTAGACGACTACGTGCGAGCCTGTTCGGCGCGCGACTGGGAGGGAGCGCTCCGCATCCTTCAAACGGTCAACCATTTCGCGGCTCTTCGTCGGCCGAGCCTGCGCCTGCGTTTCAAGCTCCTCTTTATCCAAAGGCCCCGCCTCTTCAGGCTTCTCCTCGCCCTCAACGACCGCCTGCCGCGATGGACGAAGCTCAACCGAAACCCGACCGTCACGCTGCGCTAAAAGAGCCGCCATGGGGAGAGCCGATCGCAATCCGCCGCCGCCGTCCGACCCGGAGGCCGGCGTCTGGCAAGGGCGGCCGGTGGCCCGCCGCTTCGTCTCGGCCGACGGCCTGACCGTGCTCGTCGGCAGGACGGCCGAGGACAACGACGTCCTGACCTTCAAGATCGGAATGCCACGCGATTTCTGGCTGCACGTGGCGGGGGAGTCGGGCTCGCACGTGGTGGTCCGGAACCCCGAGGGGCTCGACCGGCTGCCGCGGGAGACCCTGCGCTTCGCCGCCGGCCTGGCGGCCGGCTACTCGAAGGCCCGCCGCGGCGGCCGGGTGGCGGTGCACGTCGCCACCTGCGCCGACGTCAGCAAGCCGCGCGGCCTCCCCGCCGGCAAGGTCGCCCTCGGCCGCTACAAGAGCGTCGACGCCGCCCCCCTGCGGGGCGACGGCGGCGATCCCGAGCCTTGAACGAACCGGGTTGCTCCGTCGCGGCCTGACGCGGTAGGGTAACGCGCCATGAAACGGAGAACGCTCTTCACCATCGCCCTGCTCGTCACCCTACCCGTCCCTGCTTCCCTTGCCAGGGCCGCCGAGCCCCCGGCAACCCCGGCCCCCGCGACTGCCACGGCAACGGCTCCGCCGGCCACGGCAGCGATCCCCGCCCCGGCCGACGTGGCGGCACCGCCGGCCGACGCCCAGACGACCGCCTCCGGCCTGGCCTCCAAGGTCCTGAAGCCCGGCACCGGTACGGCTCACCCCGGCCCCACCGACACGGTGAAGGTCGACTACACGGGCTGGACCACCGACGGCAAGATGTTCGACTCCTCGATCTCCCGCGGCAAGCCGGCGGTCCTGCCGCTGGACAAGGTGATCACCGGCTGGGGCGAGGGGCTGCAGCTCATGGTCAAGGGCGAGACCCGGCGCCTCTGGATCCCGGTCACGCTCGCCTATGGCGGGCGTGCCGGCAAGCCGCAGGGGGCGCTGGTTTTCGACGTCACCCTGCTCGACATCGTGGGACCCCCGCCGCCGGCCCCGGCCGACGTGGCCGCCCCGCCGGCCGACGCCCAGCGCACCAGCTCTGGCCTGATCTCGAAAGTCTTGACGCCCGGCACGGGGACCCGTCACCCCAAGGCCACCAGCATCGTCAAGGTCCATTACACGGGCTGGACGACGGACGGCAAGATGTTCGACTCTTCGCACTCCCGCGGGGTGCCGGCGAACTTCAACCTGCAGAAGGTGATCGCCGGCTGGACCGAGGGCATCCAGCTGATGACCGAGGGCGAGAGCCGCCGCTTCTGGGTGCCCGAGAAGCTCGCCTACCACGGGCAGCACGGGTTCCCTCAGGGCACCCTGGTCTTCGACGTCGAGCTGCTCGAGATCGTCAAGGAGTGAGCCGGGGCGGGGAGGGTACGCCACCCGGCCCCCGCGCGCCCGGGGCCGTCCTCTGGCTGCTTCCCCCCCTGGTCGCGGGCACGGTCGCGCGGCTCTTTAACCTCCCCGCCCAGGTGATGGGGGACGACGAGCTGCATGCCGTGCGCTCGGCGCTCGCCCATCCGGTCCGGGAGATCCTCGTCACCTACGAGCCGGCGGACAACTGCATCCCCCTCTCGGCCCTTTTCCGGCTCCTGCTCGACGTCGGCCTGCGCCTCTCCGAGCCTCTCCTGCGCACCCCCGGCCTCCTCGCCGGAATCCTCGTCCTCGCCCTTCTC
>JAXDLD010000171.1:0-4399 GCA_034666805.1 Acidobacteriota bacterium | reverse complement strand
GATCGGGAGCGCGCTCCTCGCCCGCGGGCTCGGGCCGGAGCGCCCGGTCGCCATCCTCTCGGACAACGGGGTCGACCACGGCCTCCTCCAGCTCGGCGCCCTGCACGTGGGGGTTCCCGTGGCGCCGATCTCCCCCGCCTACTCCCTCCTCTCCAAAGACCATGCCCAGCTCCGCTATCTCCTGAAGCTGACCCGGCCCGGTCTCATCTACGCTGTCGACGGCGTCCGCTTCGCGGCGGCCCTCGCCGCCGCCGCTCCCACCGGCGTCGAGATCGTCGTCAGCGGCCCTCCACCGGGCGATCGCGCGGTGACCGCCTTCGCCGCTCTCCTGGCGGCGCCGCCCTCCCCCGCCGTCGCGGCGCGGTTCCGCGAGGTCGGCCCCGAGACGGTCGCCAAGATCCTCTTCACCTCGGGCTCGACCGGCAAGCCGAAGGGGGTCGAGAACACCCAGCGCATGCTGGTCTCGAATCAGCAGGCGATCGCGCAGGGGTGGCCCTTCCTCGAGGAGCGGCCGCCGGTGATCGTCGACTGGCTGCCCTGGAGCCACACCTTCGGCGGCAATCACAACTTCAACATGATCCTGCGGAACGGCGGCACGCTCTATATCGACGGCGGCAAGCCGGCACCCGGGCTTCTGGAGACGACGCTCCGCAATCTGCGCGAGGTGCCGTCGACTTTGCACTTCAACGTGCCGCGCGGCTACGACCTGCTGATCCCCTGGCTCGAACGGGACGGCGCCCTCCGCGAGACGTTCTTCCGCGACCTCGACGCGATCTTCTATGCCGCCGCGGCACTGCCCCAGAATCTCTGGGAGAAGCTGGAGCGGCTCGCAATCGCGGCCACCGGCCGGCGCGTCGCCATGCTCGCGGCCTGGGGCTCGACCGAGACGGCGCCCTGCGCCACCCAGGTCCACTTCCGGATCGAGCGGGCGGGCGTCATCGGCCTGCCGGTGCCCGGCACGGAGATCAAGCTGGCGCCCTTGGCCTCGGCAGCGGGCAAGCTCGAGCTCCGGGTCAAGGGTCCCAACGTCACCCCGGGCTATTGGAAACAGCCCGAGCTCAACCGCGAGATCTTCGACGAGGAGGGCTTCTTGAAGATGGGCGATGCCGGCAGACTCGCCGACCCGGAGGACCCCGCCGCGGGCATCCTCTTCGACGGCCGGCTGGGCGAGAACTTCAAGCTCACCTCGGGGAGCTGGGTGCACGTCGGCGAGCTGCGCACCGAGCTGGTCGCGGCCGGCGCGCCCATCGTCCAGGACCTCGTGGTGACCGGCCAGGACAGGAGCGAGGTCGGCATCCTCGTCTTCCCCAATCCGGCCGGCTGCCGCGCGCTCTGCCCTCTCGCGGAAAGCCCCGAGGACACCCCGCTCGCCGAGCTGATCCGCCGGCCCGAGGTGCGGGACGCCCTCTCCGCCGCCCTCGCGGTCCACAACGCGGCGAATCCGGCGAGCAGCCGGCGCGTCACCCGGGCCCTCCTCTTGGCCGAGCCGCCGTCGATCGACGCCGGCGAGATCACCGACAAGGGTTACATCAACCAGCACGCGGTGCTCGCCCGCCGCGCCGCGCTCGTCGAGCGGCTGTATGGCGAAGGCGACGACCCCGAGATCCTCCTCCCCCCTGGATGACCAGGGCGCGATACGATCGGCATCATGCGACACGCCCGCTACCCCTCCTGCCTCCTCGTCCTCCTCGCCGCCTGCCTCGGCGGCCCGGCCCTCTTCGCCGCTCCCGCGCCCCCGCCGATCCCGGGCGTCCCGACGCCGTACGAGGGGGACTGCGTCCTCCACGACTTCAGCTTCGCGAGCGGCGAGGTGCTGCCCGAGCTCCGGCTGCACTACACCACCGTCGGCACCCCCGTCCGCGACGTGGACGGGGTGGTGCAGAACGCCGTCCTCCTCCTCCACGGCACGAGCGGCGACGGCCAGGGGTTCCTGCGCGAGCCGTTCGCGGGCCAGCTCTTCCGCCCCGGGCAGCTCCTGGACGCGGCGCGCTACTTCATCGTCCTCCCCGACGCCATCGGTCACGGCAAGTCGAGCCGCCCGAGCGACGGGCTCCACATGCGTTTCCCGAAGTACAACTACGACGACATGGTGCGCGCCGAGCGCCAGCTCGTCGAGTGCCTGGGGATCGAGCACCTCCGCCTGGTATTGGGCACCTCCATGGGCGGCATGCACACCTGGGTCTGGGGCTACACCTACCCCGATGCCATGGATGCCCTGATGCCGCTCGCCAGCCTGCCGGTCGAGATCGCCGGCCGCAACCGGATGATGCGGAAGATGATGATCGACGCGATCGAGAGCGATCCCGAGTGGAAGAAGGGCGAGTACAAGACCCAGCCCCGCGGCCTGGTCTCGGCCATCCACGTCCTCCTCTTCATGGTCTCCTCCCCGCTCGAGTGGCAGAAGGAGGCGCCGACCCGCGCCCAGGCCGAGGCCTTCCTCGACACCCAGGTCGAGCGCTACAGGAAGACCCTGGACGCCAACGACCTCCTCTACCAGTTCGACGCCTCCCGCGACTACAACCCCCTGCCTCACCTGGGGGAGATCCGCGCCCCCCTCTACGCCGTCAACTCCGCCGACGACCAGGTCAACCCGCCGGAGCTCGGCATCCTGGACGAGGCCATCCACCGCGTGCGGCGCGGCCGCTACGTCCTCCTCCCCATCACCGGGGAGACCCGCGGCCACGGCACCCACTCTCTACCGGCGATCTGGGGGAAGTACTTGGCGGAGCTCCTCGCCGCGTCGGAGCCGCCGGGGAAGTGAACGGACGATCGGGGAGGAAGGGGGGGGCAGCCCCGGAGCCCGGGGCTGCCCGAAGGACTCTTCAGGCGCTTACGGAGGGCAGGTGTGGGTATCGATGCCGCAGTTGACGCAGCTCACGCAGTTGGAGTCGGGAGCGCAGACCGTGGGGTTCTTCGTCGCGCACAGCGCGTTGTTCGTAACGCCTCCGACCACTCCCTCGAGACCCTGGCTATCCAGGTTGCGCAGGGTTTCCCGATGGAGGCGGATCTTCTTGACGCCCTTCTTCTTCATCGATTCCTCACTTTGTGCGGCTAACGACCGGCGCCCATCGCCGGATCGGTGAAGCATCATCAGAGATTGCTTGCGTAGTATACATGTCTCTATGCAAAAGTGAAGGTGCGCGAAGAAGGATGCCAGGCTCCGGCGAGCCGGCGGAGGGGGAGGAGGGCGCGGTGAGGCTAGACGAGCCCCTGGCGCAGGCGGAAGCGCTGGAGCTTCCCGGTCTCGGTGCGCGGCAGGCTGGCGACGAACTCGATCTTCCGGGGGTACTTGTAGGGCGCGATGTGGGCCTTGACGAAGGTCTGCAGCTCGCGGATCGTCTCGGAGGTCGGCTCGGCTCCCGGGGAGAGGACCACGAAGGCCTTGACGACCTGGCCCCGCTCCTCGTCCGCCACCCCGACCACCCCGCACTCCTTCACCTTCGGATGGTCGAGGAGCACGCTCTCGACCTCCGGCCCGGCGATGTTGTGCCCCGAGGAGACGATCATGTCGTCGGTCCGCGCCTGGAACCAGAAGTAGCCGTCCGGGTCCATCAGGTAGGCGTCGCCGGTCAGGTTCCAGCCGTTCTCGACGTAGGCCCTCTGCCGCTCGGGGTCGGCTAAGTAGCGGCAGCCGGTGGGCCCGCGGACGGCGAGCCGGCCGATCTGCCCGGGCGGAAGATCGGCGCCGTCTGGGTCGACGATCTTCGCCTGGTAGCCGGGGACGACCTGGCCGGTCGAGCCCGGCCGGGAGTCCTCGGGGGTCGATCCGATGAACTGGTGCAGCATCTCGGTCGAGCCGATGCCGTCGATGATCCGCACTCCGGTCGCCCGGTACCAGGCCTCGAAGGTCGAGGCCGGCAGCGTCTCGCCGGCCGAGACGCACTTGGTGAGGCTCGACAGGTCGTAGCTCCCGACGAGCCCGCACATGGCGCGGTAGGCGGTCGGCACGGTAAAGCAGATGGTCGGCCGGTACTCCTGGATCCCCAGCAGAAGATTGGTCGGCAACGGCTGCTCCAGGAGCAGCACGGAGGCGCCGAAGCGCAGGGGGAAGAAGAGGAGGCCGCCCACGCCATAGGCGAAGGCGAGCGAGGGGGAGCCGCAGAAGAGGTCGTCCGCCGTGGGCTTCAAGACATAGCGCGGGAAGCAGTCGGAGACCGCCAGGACGTCGCGGTGGAAGTGGAGGGTGCCCTTGGCCTGACCGGTGGTCCCCGAGGTGAAGAGGATCGCCGCCACGTCGTCCGCGGCGGTGTCGCAGGGGGTGAAGTCGGCGGGCTTGCCCCGCAGCAGAGCCTCGAGCGAGCCCGGGCTGTCACCTTCCCCCTGGAAGCAGACGACCCGCGCCCCCTCCCGGGGCGAGCCGTCGCCCCTCACCCGCATCGCCTGCTCGCAGTCGGGGGCG
>JAXDLD010000170.1:0-6343 GCA_034666805.1 Acidobacteriota bacterium | reverse complement strand
CCGCTCGAGCCCGGTACGCACGAGGGGGAGACCGTGGCGAGACCCGATTCGAGATCGGCGAGCGCCTTGCTCCCGTCCATGAGGCGGAGCCGGGTGGTCATCGGCATCGACTTCATGCAGGCCTCCGCCCCGGACTCCAGGGAGGCGAGCGCTTGGCGGAGACGGCGGTCGAGGAGGGGATCGGGGACGGGCAGGAGGGCGGCCACCGGCAGGAGGGTCTCGTGCAAAGGGTAGCCGAGGCCGTGCGAGTCGGGTCCCCAGCCGCGGCCGAGGCTGTCCAGGGCCTCGTCCAGGGCAGCATGGAGGGGACGGACGGCGGCGGGGTAGGCCTGGCACCAGCGGACGACCTCGGGGCGGGGGGGGAGGGGGGCCGCCGCGGCGGACCGCGCGGAGGCGGGGGCGACGGACAGAACCAGCAGCAGGTACAAAGACTTCCTCTCTCTTCTCAACATGTCGGTCTCCCGGCCGCGTGGTAGTTTGAACAGATCGCGGCCTTCCTCCCGGAATGACGGATTTCACCCACCTCGTTCGCTCACTTATGCCCGGTCCCCGCGGCGCGGCCCCCGCTGTCTTCAATCCCTACCGCGATTCCGACCCCGCTCTCGACCGGCCGGGCGCGGCGCGGCGGCGGCGGGAGAACCTCCTGGCCTACCTCGACCGGGTGGGGTCGCCGCGGGTGGTGCTGCTGGGCGAGGCGATCGGCTTTCGCGGCGGCCGGTTCTCCGGCATCGCCTTTACCAGCGAGCGCCAGCTCGCGGGCGAGGACGGCCGGCGGCTCCCCTGGGCGGGCCCCCCCTTCCGGCCCACGAGCACCCGCCCCGGGCTCTGGCTCGAACCCTCCGGCAGCGTCGTCTGGGGCGCCCTCGGCGGGGACCCGCGCGGGGTCCTTCTCTGGAACGCCTTCCCCTGGCATCCGCACGCCGCCAAGGGGCCGCTCTCGAACCGCACCCCGGAGCGCAAGCTCCTGGCCGCCAACCTCCACGTCCTCGCGGAGCTGCTCGCCGCCGCGGGAGGGGCGCGGATGATCGCCGTCGGCCGTACCGCCCAGGCCGCCCTCGGCCTTCTCGGGGTCGAGGCGCCCGCTCTCCGCCACCCCGCCTACGGGGGGGCCGCCATCTTCCGCCGGCAGCTCGCGGATCTCCTTGCACAGACGCCTGTGCTAAGATAGCCAGACTTCTTCCGTTGCGGCTTCGCCGCAGGAGGTTCCTATGCTCCGCTCGCTTTCCCGGCTCGGTCTGGCCTCGGGCCTGCTGCTCCTCGTGGCGCTCCCGGCAGGTGCCGACATCTACCACGTCAAGCTCACGTCCGGGACCGTCATCGACTCCCGCTACCAGCCGCAGGACGCGAGCTGGGACAAGGGCATGGTGCTGCTCCTGACCGAGGTGGGCAACTGGGTCGGCGTGCGCAAGGACGATATCGAGAGCGTCACCGCGGAGAACGCCACCCGCGGCTTCGGTGTGACCATAAGGAACAACACGATCTCCCTGGGCGTCGCTCCCAACGACCAACCGAAACCGGGCGACGAGAAGACGGCGGCGCTCGACCGCCTGACCCAGGCGATCCAGGGGCTGTCGCAGGCCCAGCAGGCGCCAGCGCCCTACTCCATCCAACAGGGTGTCTCGACGGAGCACACGCAGGGGATCCCCGCGGGCTTCATCAACCAGAATTCCGGCAGCTCGCAGCCGCCGCCGGTGGTGATCCCGGTGCCCGTCCCGGCGCCGACGACGGCTCCGCCGTCGTCCCAGCAGCGATAAGTTTCGCGTGCCGGAGCCCGCACAAGCGCCGGCGCTTCTTTGACAACGTCGACGGTATGGTGACATCAGCCTTGAGGCACCTGCCTCTAGGCCGTCTGAAAAGGGAAGCCGGTTGAAAGCCGGCGCGGCCCCCGCCACTGTAACCGGGTACGAAACCGGAGTTGCCACTGCCCGGGCGGATCGCACTTGAAACGTGCGGTTGCCCGGGTGGGAAGGTCCGGGAGTAGGAAGATCCGGAAGTCAGGAGACCTGCCCACCGTCCAATGCCACCCGCGGGGCGCGGGAGAGGGCTAAGGCTCGGTCGTCGTGTCTTCCCTGGACCCACCCCTCGCGGTGGGTATCGCTTTTAAGAGAAAGGGAACACGATGCGCCAGATCCTTCTGGTGGCCGTGGCAGCCGGTATCCTCGGGGGTGGGGTTCCGGTCGTCGTCCACGCGCAAACCCCGCCCACCCCGCCGCCCCCAGCATCTTCGGCCAACCCGGCCAACCCGGACACCGCCCCGGCCCAGCCCCCCGCCTTCGTCGAGAAGATCGTCGTCTCGACCAGCCTCTCCCCGGAGCCCGACGACCTGGTCACCTCCTCGGTGACCGTCGTCGACCGGCAGGAGATCGCGGCCCGCCAGGTCACGACTCTCGCCGACCTCCTCGCCACCATCCCGGGCCTCGCCCTCGTCCAGGCCGGCGCGCCCGGCCAGCAGACCTCGCTCTTCACCCGCGGCACGAGCTCGGTCCAGACCCTCCTCCTGTGGAATGGGATGCCGCTCAATGACCCCTATTTCGGCGGCGCCAACTGGCAGTTCGTGCCCACCGACGGGGTGTCGCGGGTCGAGGTCGTGCGCGGCCCGGCGAGCGCCGTCTATGGCAGCAACGCCTTGGGCGGGGTGGTGCAGGTCCTGACCCAGCCCGGCAACGGCGCCGCGGTCCGACTCGAAGGGGGGAGCCACGCCTACAAGCGGGCGGGCCTGACCGGCGGCTGGGACTTCAGGCAAGTTCATCTCGACCTCGCCGGCCACGCGCGGCGGGGGGACGGCGAGATCAAGAACGACGCCTTCGACAGCGAAGACCTCCTTGCCCGCGCTCTGTGGACCCTGGCGCCCGGGGTCAGCCTGGGGGTGATCGGCCGGGCCGACGACTCGGAGACCGGCATCCCGCTCTCCGGCGGCACGCCGACCCCGAACCGCCACATCGCCTGGCGGGAGCGGGAGGTGGCGATCCCCTTCCGGTTCGAGCGCGGCGACTTCGCGCTCGATGCCCAGGCCTCGCGGGTAGCCTTCGACAACGCCTACCGCGATCCCGGCTCTCCTTCCGGCTTCACCGCGGCGAACACCACCTCCGAGGCCCTGCGGGGGCGGACGGTGGCGAGCTGGCAGGCGCGGCCGGACCTCCGGCTCTCCTTCGGCACCGAGGTCGAGCGTCTCCAGGTGACGGACGGCTCGAATTTCGGTCCCAACCTCTCCGGCGCCCGCCAGCGCACCTGGGCGGTGTTCGGCGAGGTGGGGTACAGCGCCGGCCCGTTCCACGGCGACCTCGGCGTGCGGCGGGACGACAACGACGTCTACGGCGGCCAGACCAGCCTCCACCTGGGCGGGGTCGTCGCCCTGAGCGCCGGCTTCCGGCTGCGGGCGAGCTACGGCGAGGCCTTCCGCGCCCCGGCCTTGGGTGAGCTCTTCTTCCCCGGCAGCGGCAACCCGGACTTGAAGCCCGAGACCGGCGAGAGCTACGAGGTCGGGATCGAGCGCCAGGCCGGAGGGTGGCGCTTCGCGCTCACCGGCTTCGAGAGCCGGCAGCGCAACCTGATCGACTTCGACTTCGCGACCTTCAAGGACGTCAACGTCGGGCGGGCGAAGAGCCGGGGGATCGAGGCCGAGGTGGGATTCCGGCGCGGCATTGCGAGCGTGCGGCTCGACGGCACCTATCTCGACGCCCAGGACCGGACGACCGGGCTCGCCCTCCTCCGCCGGCCGAAGCAGAGCGGCAGCCTCGTCCTCGCCCTCACTCCCCGGCGCTGGACCTTCTCCCTGACCGAGCGGGTCGTGAGCGAGCGGCCGGACATCGATCCGGTCCGCTTCACGCGCAGCACCAACCCCGGCTACCAGCGGCTGGACCTGGCGGCGAGCTACCAGGCCCTCCCCTGGCTCGCTCCCTATGCCCGGGTCGAGAACGCCGCCGGCCGCGCCTACGCCGAGGCGCTCGGCTTCCCGGCGCCGGGGCGGACCGTCATCGGCGGCGTGGCGGTCACCTTTTGAGGCGGTTCGGAGCGCCCGCCCGGGCGCTCCTCCCGCTCCTCCTCGTCCTGGTGATGGCGGGAGTCGCGGGCTGCCGGACGGAGCCCGCGGCGGTCCGTCAGCCGCGGCGGATCGTCGCCCTCGCTCCCAGCCTCACCGAGACCCTTTTCGCCCTCGGCCTGGGTCCCCGGGTGGTCGGGGTGAGCGACTACTCCCGTTTCCCCCCCGAGGTGCGGTCCCGGCCGCGGCTCGGGGGGCTCTTCAACCCCAACCTGGAACGCATCCTGACCTTGAAGCCCGACCTCGCAGTGCTCCTCCCCAGCGAACGGGACCTCGGGGACCGGCTCGGGCGGCTGGGGATCGCCTCGCTCGTCGTCCGCAACGAGAGCCTGGCGGATGTCGAGCACGGATTCAGCGCGATCGCCGAGCGCTGCGGGGTGCCGGAGACCGGACGGCGGCTCGCGGCGCAGTTCCGCCGGGAGCTGGAGCCCCGTCCGCGGCCGGCGAGACCTCTCAAGGTGGTCCTCTCGGTGGGGCGGCAGGCCGGACGCCTGACCGACCTCCTGGTGGCGGGGCCGGGGACCTTCTATGACGAGCTCCTCACCCGGCTGGGAGCGCGGAACGCCTTCGCCGACGCCCCGGTCCGCTACCCGCAGGTGGCTTTGGAGGAGGTGCTGACCCGGAAGCCGGATCTTATCCTGGAGATCCGGGAGGACCTGCCCACCCCCGAGGTCGCCCGGCAGCTCACGACGGATTGGTGGGGGCTCCCTCAGCTCCAGGCCGCCAGCCGGGCCCGGGTCGTCGTCCTCGCCGGAGACTACGTGGTGGTCCCAGGGCCGCGGCTGCCGCGGCTCTACCGGGAAATGGGGGCGATCCTCGATGGTGCTGGCGCCAATGCCGCCCATGCCGCCAATGCCGCCCCGGCCGGAGCGGCCCGGTGAGCGGCCCGGCCCTCCTCTCGGCCCGCGGTCTCACCTGGCGGGCGGGGGGGCGCACGATCCTCGGGCCTGTCGACGTGGACGTCTTTGCCGGCGAGTGCCTGATGGTGGTGGGGCCGAACGGGGCGGGGAAGACGACCCTCCTGCGGCTCCTGACCGGTCTCCTCCCGCCCGCAGAGGGCGAGATCCGCCACCGCGGACGGCCGCTCGCGAGCCTCCCCCGGCGCGAGCGGGCGCGCCACCTCGCCTATGTCCCCCAGGTCCGCCCCGCCTCGGTGCCGCTCTCGGTCTACGAAGTCGTGCTCCTCGGCCGCTACCCTCACCTGTCGCCGCTCCAGCTCGCGCCGCGATCCGCGGACTTCCAGGCCGTCCAGGAGGCGCTCGCGGTCGTGGGGATCGCGGACCTCCGGGACCGGCCGCTCGACGAGCTGTCGGGGGGCGAGCGCCAGGCGGTCTACATCGCCGCCGCCCTCGCCCAGGAGGCCGAGATGCTGGTGCTCGACGAGCCCACGACCCACCTCGACGCCCGCCATCAGCGGGAGGTGGCGGCGCTCCTCTTGAAGCTCGCCCGGGAGGCGGGGCGGACGGTGGTCGCCGCCACCCACGACTTGAACCTCGCCTCGCTCCTTGGCGACCGCCTGCTCGCCCTCGCCGGCGGCCGGGTCCTGGCGGTGGGGAGCCCCGCCGAGATCCTCCGTCCGGAGCTCCTCGACCGGCTCTTCGGCACCCGCTTCGAGATCGTCCGCGGCGGCGAGCGGCCGGTGACCCTCTTGGAGCTCGCCCCATGAGCCGACCCCGCCCCCGCCGTCCGGCTCTCGTCCTGACCCTCCTCTTGGTCCTCTGGGTCGGGGTGCTCGCCCTGGCGCCTTTGATCGGCAGCCATGCGGCGCTCGCCCGCGAGCTCCTCGCCGGGGACCCCACGGCGCTGGCGATCTTCTGGCAGCTCCGGCTGCCACGGGTGCTCCTCGCTCTTCTCGCCGGGGGCGGTCTCGCGGTCTCCGGGCTCGGCTTCCAGACCCTCTTTCGCAACCCGCTCGCCGAGCCCTACACCCTGGGGGTGGCGAGCGGCGCCGCCCTCGGGGCGGTCCTCGCCCTCCGCCTCGCCGAGGGGCGGCAGCTTCTCGGCTTCCCCCTCCTCACCCTCTTCGCCTTCGCCGGCGCGCTCGCGGCGACCGGCCTTGTCGTGGGTCTCGGGGGGAGGCGCCAGGGGGATGAGACGGGGACCCTGCTCTTGGCCGGCATCGCCGTCTCCCTCTCCTCTTCGGCGCTCATCCTTTTCGTCCAGTACCTCTCCGACTCGACCCAGACCTTCCGCATGGTGCGCTGGATGATGGGCGGGCTCTCGGTCGCCGGCTATCGCGAAGTGCTCTGGCTCCTCCCCTGGGTGATCGGAGGGAGCGCCGCCCTCCTCGCCCTGCGCTGGGAC
>JAXDLD010000169.1:0-10038 GCA_034666805.1 Acidobacteriota bacterium | reverse complement strand
CTCGAGCCCCTGCCGCGTGAGCTGGCCTTCGCCGCGCTCGCCGGTGATCACCGCGGTGACCCCTTTGTCCTTGAGCCAGCGGAACAGGCGGCGCAGCTCAGCCCGCAGCAGGGCCTCGTTGCGGAAGCCGCCGAACAGCGCCTCCAGCGTATCGAGCACTACGCGCTTGGCGCCGATCTCCTCGATCGCAAATCCCAGGCGCACGAACAGCGCCTCGAGGTCGTACTCGCCGGTCTCCTCGATCTCGCTGCGCTCGATGTGGATGTAGTCGACGGAGAGGAGGTTGCGGCGTACCAGGTCGTCCAGGTCGAAGCCCAGGGAGCGGACGTTCTGGGCCAGCTCCTCCGGCATCTCCTCGAAGGCGAAGAAGACCCCGGGCTCGCCGAACTCGGTGGCCCCGTGGATGAGGAACTCCAGGGCGAAGAGGGTCTTGCCACAACCGGCGCTGCCGCAGATGAGGGTGGGCCGCCCGGCCGGCAGCCCGCCGCCGGTCACCTCGTCCAGGCCCTGGATGCCGGTGGGGGATTTGACCAGGGTACTTCCGGTTGACGCTTCTAGTGTCTCGGCGGCACTCATTCCGGTACTTCGCTCCTACGGGTCTTCTGGGAGCTTTCTGGGGAAAGCGTTACAAGTATATGCCAAAACGGACCGATGGGTTACGCGCGGATTACGCGGGCTCGCCGCGCTCAGGTTCAGGGGACCCCGCCGGCGGCTTCTGGTATCCTTTGCGCGACAAGTTCCTTCTCGACGGGCCGGGCCGTCCTCGGAGCAGGGAACTCGAGCACCCAACCCATGAAGGTCTTTTTGAGCTGGTCGGGGGAGACGAGCCGGCGCCTCGCCGAGGCCCTGCGCGATTGGCTGCCGGCGGTCCTCCAGGCGGTCGAGCCCTGGATGTCGGCGGCCGACATCGACAAGGGGGCCCGCTGGAGCGCCCAGGTGGCCGGGGAGCTCGCCCAGGCGAAGGTGGGGGTCCTCTGCCTCACCCGCGACAACCTCGCGGCCCCCTGGGTCCTCTTCGAGGCCGGCGCCCTGTCGAAGACCCTGGAGGCGACCTGCGTCTGTCCCTACCTCCTCGGCCTCCGGCCGGCCGACCTGCGCGGGCCGCTCGTCCAGTTCCAGGCCGCGGAGGCGAACGAGGCCGACACCCGGCGGCTGGTGGCGACGATCAACGCCGCCCTCGGCCCGAAGGCGCTCTCCGAGAGGGGCCTCGACCGCGCCTTCGCCACCTGGTGGCCCGCTCTCGCGAAGGCTCTCGAAGGCCTGCCGCCCGGGAAGCCGGCGGCCCGGCCGGCACGCTCGGAGCGCGACCTCCTGGAGGAGGTGCTCTCTCTCGTCCGCGACCTGGCCCGCGAGCGCGGCGGTAGCAATGAGAGCATGGTGCCGCGGGAGGTCCAGCGGGCGTTCCTCCAGGGCCTGGCGGAGGGGCTCCAGGGGCGGCTCGAATCGGAAGACGCGCTTGTGGCTTTGGCCGACCGGGTGGAGGCGGAGAAGGAGCAGAGGGACCGGCGACCGCGGCCCGCGGCGGTCGTGAGGCGGGGTGGAAAGACTCGCAAGCGGGCGGGTTGAGCTCGCCTACTCCACTTCCCAGGGCTTCGGCTCGCGCTGGGCGAGGTCGCGGCTGGCGTGCAGGACGGTCAAGATTCGGATCCGCCGCGCCTCACGACGATAGATGATGCGATAGCTGTGAAAGAGGATCTCCCGGATTCCCTCCTCGAGGGATTCAGGGACCCTACGGCCCATCTCCGGGAAGGCCTTCAGTCGCTCCGCGGCCACGATGATCCTGCCGACGAACTGCCGGGCATACTGGGGAGAGTCCCGCGCGATGAAGTCCCGGATCGAGGTGAGGTCTTCGACAGCCGGTTCGGTCCATTCGAGCCTCATCGGTGGAGGCTCAGGCCAGGAACTTCTGCTTCACCTCTTCGTGCGAGACGACACGACCCTGTTCGGCGGCTTCCAGGCCTGTGGCGATCTTCTGCCGCACGTACAGCTCGTACATCAGGTCGTCCCATGTCGCATCCTCGGGTAGCGTATCGATGACGTTGCGGGCCTGCTCCTTGACCGTTCTCATGGGGTGATGTCCTCCGAGTGCATTCTAACCTCCCCGCCCCATGCCCTGCGCACTCGGATAGAATCCGCTCCAACGACCGGAGGGAACACAGGTGGCGACATCGTATCGGCAGGTCTTCCTATCTCTCGCCTTCGCCGCCGCTCTGACCGCGAGCCTCGCCGGCTGTGGAGCGGAGAAGGGAGCGACCGCGAAGCCGGCCCGTCAGATCGACGCCTGCAAGCTCTTCACCGCGGCCGACGCCCAGGCCGTGCTCGCCGAGGAAGAGGTGGTCGAGATGACCAGCTTCCTCTCCGAGGCGCAGGGCAAGAAGGACCCCTCGCAGTGCGGCTACAACGCCGGCTCCGACCCCTCGAAGGTGGTGCGGATCGAGGTGCGGCAGGGGGCGAGCGCCGACGCGGCACGGGGCGCCTTCGACTCCGGCCGCTCGCTTCTCGCCGGCTCCGCGCCCCAGGATCTCCCGGGCTTGGGCGACGGCGCCTTCTGGGTCGGCGGCACCTTGCAGCAGCTCCACGTGCGGAAAGGTGCTGCGCAGCTCATCATCACCAGCCAGCCCGGCGAGGGGAAGGACCCGCTTAGCGTCGCCAAGGCGATCGCCAGCAAGGCGCTCGCGCGGCTCTGATCGCTTAAGTTTCCGTCCGCCGCTCGACCAGATAGTCGAGCGCCACCGCGATCCCCTTCCGGTAGGGCAGGGTGAGCCCGATCACCACCAGCGCCGCGGCGGCGACGGCGATCTGCCCCACCCAGACGATGCGAGGTCTTAGAAGGAACATGGAGACGACGAGACAGCCGGTCAGCCCCGCCGTGCTCATGTACATGAAGAACCAGGTGTCGCCCGTGTGGCGCTCGTAGCGCAGGCCACAGACCGGGCAGCTCTCGCGGAGGCGGTTCCAGCCCGCGAAGAGCGGCCCCTCCCCGCAGCGCGGGCAACGGTGGCTCAAGCCCCGGCGAAGGGCGACGAGCGGCGGGACGGCGGAGGTCTCCACGTCCCGCCAGTATAGCGATAGGCATCCTTTTAGAGATCCGAAGAACCGCCCCGGGCGCGCTTGCGGTCGCGGAGGGCGCCGAAGATGAGCCAGGCGCCGGCCAGGATCAAGCCTACCGGCCAGAGGTCGAAGAGCCATTCGAGGTTGATGGCCAGGTAGCGGTCGGCCAGGGCGAAGAGACCGATCAGCATCAGGAGCGCTCCAGCGACGACCCCCACCTGGCCCGCCACGGGAGACTGTGGGAGGTCGAGGAGCCCCAGGTCCTGGGCGTAGCCGTAGTTGATGAGAGCCGCCTGGCGGTAGGCGTCGAGGATGTTGAACAGCCAGAAGAAGGCGAGGGCGAAGCCGAGCAGCGCGTGCCCACGGACGATGAGGCCGATGAGGCTCGCGATGATGAGGAAGAAGACCAGCCCACGCAGGTAGAGGCCGTTGTAGACGTGCCCAATGCCAGGAAAGGCGGAGAGGACGGCGGCCAGGACGGGCCGCTTCAAGGCCACGCCGGGAGGTCCGGGCTGGTGGGCCGGGGCAGGGGCCTCGGGGCTCTCGTAGGGAGGAAACGGCTCGACGGCGTTCATGGCTTTCTCCTTGCCGGCAGGAGCCTGCCGGCGAATTGGGTGAGGGTAGAAATACGGCTGTGCAGGTCATGGACCGAGGCGTTCAACTCGCCCCGGATCTCGCCATACCGCGAGGCGGCGGTCACCTGGAGAGCGTGCAGCTCCTCCCGCCCTTTCTCCCTCGCCTGGACGAGCGGCGGCGCCACCTCGCGGCCCACGAAGCTCGCGGTATGGGCGCCGAGCTCCGCCGGACTGCCGAGGAGCGCCGCCGAGAGGACGGTGAGGAGGAGGCTCGCGGCGATCGCGTAGCGGGGGCTGGCGATCCACTCGGGCGGCTTCTCTCGTTGCGCCGGCCGGGCGATCCCCTGCAAGCGGAAGCGGAGGGCGGCCGGGAGCGGCAGCTGGGCGAGCGGGATACGGCCCCCCGCCCCGGTCACGAGACCGCCGGCGAGCGCGGCGGGGAGGCTCGACAGCTCGGCCCGGAGGCTCTCGGGGAGAGGCAGCCGGACCGCCGCCGCCCGTTCGAGGGCCGTGGCATAGTCGTGGCACTCCGCGCAGCGCCCGCGGTGAGCCCTGGTGACCTCCGGCAGCTCCGGCTCGGCGGGCGAAAACTGAGCCCGGAAGCGGCGGCAGCCCCAGCTCAGCATGGCGCCTCCACCGCGCGCAGGCGCGGCCGTCCCGCCACCCGCTCGGCGAGGGCCAGCCGGGCGCGGTGCAGCCGGGACTTGACGGTCCCCAGGGGAACCGCGAGATAGGTGGCGGTCTCCTCCAGGGTCCAGCCCTGGAGGTCGCGCAGGAGCACCACCTCGGCCAGGTCCTCGGGGATCTCCTCCATGGCCCGGTAGACCGTCCGCAGCTGCTGGCGCCACTCGGCCTCCGCCGCCGGGTCGTCCACGGAGGGGATCTGCTCCAGCACCTCGTCCGGGACGGCGAGCGAACGGCGTTCGCGCCGCATCCGGCGATAGTGGTCGATGCACAGGTTGCGCGAGAGGCGGAGCGTCCAGGCGGCGAGCGGCGAGTCGCCGCGGTAGAGGCGGAGGTTCTGGTGAAGGCGCAGGAAGATCTCCTGGCAGAGGTCCTCCGCCTCCTGCTTGGAGCCGGTGAAGTGGAAGGCCAAATTGTAGAGCTTCTGCCCGTAGCGGGCGATCAGCTCGTCCCAGGCGTCCGCCTGGCCGGCGGCGGCCCGCCGGGCGAGGAGGAGGTCGGGAGTGGGGAGAGGAGAGAGCATGACCTTTCCCCATTAGGACGAAAGGCGGAGAGGAAAGGTTCTCAGGTCCGGCTACGCGAGCGGCGCCCCGCCCACCACCCTCTTGACCCCGGTGCCGGCGGCCAGGCGGTCGCCGGCGTTCACCTGGTTGATGATCGCCAGAGTCTGGAGGTCGACCGTCGAGGGGTAGCGGCGGGCGAACTCCTCGAGGGTCATGGCGTCCGGCAGAGTGACGACCTCCACCCGCTTGGGCTGGACGTCGAGCGCCAGGCGGTCGGTCACCCGGGAAAAGGTGGCGAGCGAGCGCCGGAGCGTCTCGTCGTAGCTCCCCCAGCGGTCCGGCGTGGTGTAGCCCAGGAGCTGATAGACCTTGCCGCCGTGCTCGACGAAGCTCACGATCCCCTGCAGGCTCCCCTGGTCGGTCGCCGCCTGGAAGGTGTTGGAGACCCCGGGCAGGCCGCCGGAATTCTGCTCCAGGCTCTGCCCCTGCTGGATCCCCTGCTGGCCGAAGAACTGCTCTGCCGCCGCCCGCGCCGAGCCCTGGCCGGTCCGCGACAGCGCCATCGCCGCATCCTCCCCGGGCGAGACGGCGGTCACCGACTGCCGCTGGTTGGCGGTCTTCCAGCCTTCGGGGAAGCGGATCTGGAAGCCGAGCTGGGGCTGGACGAAGCGGCTGCCCTGAAAGTATCCCTGGCGCGGATCGGGGCCGAAGGCGACGCCGTCGACGGCCCGCAGGTAACCTTCGCGGCCCACCGTGCGGCCGGAGAAGTCGCCCCCGAGCTTCGCCACCTCCGAGGAGATGCGCCGGATGCGCTCGTCCTCCCCCGGGTGGGTCGCGAGCCAGCCCGGGATCCGCCCCGCCCCCTGCTGCTCGGAGACCCGCTTCAAGACCGCGAAGACCTCCGGCATCTGCCGCGGGTCGTAGCCCTCGCGGAACATGTAGCGCAGCCCCAGGTCGTCGGCCTGCCGCTCGTCGTCCCGGCTGTACTTCAAGAAGAGGACACCCAGCCCCTGCTGGGCGACCTGGCCCAAGCCGGCGAGCTCGGGCCGGAACAGCATCCCGGCCAGGAGGCCGATCTGCGCCAGCTCCTGCTTGCTCTGCTGCACCACGCTGTGGCGGGCCGTGACATGGCCGATCTCGTGCCCGAGGACCGCGGCCAGCTCGGCCTCCGAGGTGAGGTGGGTTAGGAGGCCGCGGGTGACGTAGACGAAGCCCCCGGGGAGCGCGAAGGCGTTGACCACCGGGTCGTCGACCACTTTGAAGCTCCAGGGGAGCTCGGGGCGCTCGGAGTCGGCGGCGATCTTCCGGCCGATCCGCTCGACATAGGCCTCGACCCTGGGGTCGTCGTAGAGGCCGAGCTGCCCGGCGACCTGCTGGTCGGCCTCCCGCCCCATCTGGATCTCCCGGTCCTGCCCGACCAGGGCGAGCTGCGGCCTCCCGGTCGCCGGGTTGGTCGAGCAGCCGGCCCCGAGGAAACTGGAGAGGCCGAGGAGGATGAAGAGACGCGCGGATCGGTTCATGATCGCCCTTCCGTGCAAGACCAGTGCCTTTTGATCAGCATGGGCCCAGCCCTTGCATAGCCCGCGGCCGGAGGAAACGAAGATGCGGATCACGGTTCTGACGTACCTCGAAGAAGAGGGTTCCAAAGAGCATGACATCGTCGTCGACCAGGTGGTCGAGGCGCTCGGAGAGGGCGGCCACGAGGCCTCGATCCTCGGCGTCCATGCCGACTTGAAGAAGATGCTCGGCGGCCTGGAGAAGCAGAAGCCGGAGCTGATCTTCAATCTCCTGGAGATGTTCGGCAAGAGCATCAGCGCGGACATCGCCGTCGCCGGCCTGCTCGACCTCCTGTGCCTGCGCTACACTGGCAGCGGTCCCGGCGAGCTCTACCTGGGTCAGGACAAGGGCTTGGCGAAGAAGATCTTCGCCTTCGAGAAGATCCTCTACCCCGACTTCGCCATCTTCTCGAACGACGCGGGGTTGGAGACCGGTGGCAACCTGCGGATGCCGCTCTTCGTCAAGCCGCTCCGCGCCGACGCCTCGATCGGCATCAGCGGCGACTCCCTGGTGCGCGACGCGACCGCGCTCATGAAGCGGGTGATCATGATCCACGAGAAGCTCAAGGACTCGGCCCTGGTCGAGGAGTACATCGAGGGGCGCGAGATCTACGTCGGGGTGATCGGCAACGGCGAACCGGTCGCCCTGCCGCCCATGGAGATGGACTTCTCCGGGATGCCCGAGGGGATGCCGCACATCGTCGACTCCAAGGCCAAGTGGTCGAAGCGGAGCGCCGAGTACAAGGGGACGAAGTCGGTTCTCCCCGAGCTCCCCGACGATCTCCGGGCCCGCCTCCAGAAGGTCGCGGTCGAGGCCTACCGGGCGCTCCGGGTGCGCGACTACGGCCGGGTCGACCTGCGGCTGACCGAGACCGGCGAGATTTATGTGATCGAGGTCAACGCGAGCTGCTACCTGGAGAAGGAGAGCGAGTTCGCGACCGCCGCCGCCGCTCACGGCATGGACTTTACCGCTCTCGTCAACCACA
This sequence comes from Acidobacteriota bacterium, assembly GCA_034666805.1. Taxonomy (GTDB): domain Bacteria; phylum Acidobacteriota; class Thermoanaerobaculia; order Multivoradales; family UBA5704; genus DASQPA01. Next base: position 2,683 of record JAXDLD010000169.1, on the reverse strand, counting down.
TCGTCGAGCTGGCGATCGAGCGCTACAAAAACGGCCGCTCGTGACGACCCTCCCCCGGCCGGTCCTCTTCGTCAAGTACTACGACAAGGGTTCGACCGTCATGGGGGCGGACCAGGTGAGCGCGGCGCTCCGTAACCTGGGGGTGGACGCGCGCTCCGTCCACCTCCCGGACATCGCCTCCGTCCGGGGCGCCATCCTCGTCTTCATCAAGACCTCGCGCTGGCTCGACCTCTTTAAGGCCCGCCGGCGGGGGAACACGGTGATCCTGGACGTCCAGGACACGATCTGCTTCAAGCGCCGGATCAAGAACGCCCGCCTGTGGGACGGCCTCATCTTCAAGAGCCGGCGGGCGCTCGAGGACTTCGCGACCGACCGCTCGGAGCCGGTCGTCCTCTACCACCAGTGGGACCCGCGCTACCGCCCCCATCAGGCCGGCCTTTCGGAGCTCAAAGTCGCCTACCTCGGTCACCGGCGGTCGTTGAAGCGCTGGGACGAGCTCCCAGGCATCACCTGCATCGACGAGGATGCTCTCCGCGCCGCCGGCCGCTACGGCGACCTGATGACCGCCGCTCTCCCCTTCAACTGCCACTTCTCGATCCGCGAGGAGGAGCGGGAGTTCCTCTACAAGCCGAACGCCAAGGTCTCGACCGCCGCCGCCTGCGACGTCAACCTCATCACCACCCCGGACGAGATCTCGGTCGAGCTCCTGGGAAACGACTATCCCTACTACACCGACTCCGACACGGCGAGCGTCGCCCGGGTGATGGAGAAGGCCCGGGAGACCCTGGGCGGCCCGGTCTGGCAGCAGGGCCTCGAACGGATGGCGGAGGTCCGCGAGCGGACGAAGATCGAGCGCATCGCCTACGACTACGTCGAATACTTCAAGCGGTTCTGCTGAGCCCTGAAGAGACCGCCATGCGGGCCTGCTACTTCGTCCAGACCCATATCCACCCGGAGCAGATTTATCGCCTGGTGCGGACGCTCAAGACGGGGAGCCCGGGGGCGCGGGTCCTCCTCGGCCACGACTTCAGTAGCTGCAACCTCGACCTCGGGCCTCTCTCCGACCTCTCCGGAGTCGACCTCTTCGGCTTCCAAGGCCCGCTCGACCGCGCCGGGATGGGGATCATCGAGCCCTACTTCACCGCCCTCGACTGGCTGGCCGAGCGCGAGGTCGACTTCGACTGGCTGATCTACCTGACCGGCCAGGACTATCCGACCCTCCCCCTCGCCCAGGCGGAGGAGTTCCTGGCGACGAGCGGCCGGGACGGCTTCCTCTCCCACTGGGACATCCGCTCGTCCGACGGCTATTGGGGAAACAGCAAGCGGGGGCTAAGGCGCTATCTCTACCAGTACCGGCCGGCACCGCCTTGGATCGGATGGTTGAAGGGGATCAACAGCCTGCAATCGCGCTATCACCTCTCCTCGGCCTATGGGCCGCGGCTGGGGGTCCGGGCGGACCCCTCTCCCTTCTCCGAGGCCTTTCCCTGCTATGCCGGCGACCAGTGGCAGGCCCTCTCGCGGCCTGCCGCCCTCTACCTGCGGACGGCGCTCCGCGAGCAGGCGGATCTCGTCGAGTACTTCCGCCACACCCTCTGCCCGTGCGAGGCGATCGTCCAGACCCTGCTCGTCAACAGCGGCCGATTCAATCTGGCCAACGACAGCCTGCGCTACGTCGACTTCACCGGCAGCCGGGAGGGCCGGCCGCGGCTGCTCGGGGCCGCCGACTTCGCGGCGATCACCAGCGGCCGGTATCACTTCGCGCGGAAGGTGGACAGCCGGGGGGATGGGGGGTTGCTCGATCGGTTGGACGATTGGGTGCTCGCGGGGAGGCGGGTGGAAGGGTAAGACTACGGCTGGTAGCTACCCCGGTGCACGTAGCCCGCCGCGAGCGAGGTCACGAGCGTGGTCAGGGCCATGATCACCGGCGTCTCCCGGTCTTCGGGGTAGACCTGGTGCAGGGCCTCGGCGCGCTCGGCCAGATGCTCCAGAAGGCCGCGGCTGCGCTCCGGGAAATGGCCCGTCCAGCGGAAGATGCAGGTCGGCAGGTCCCGCTCCAGTCGGCGGATGAGCTCGGCCGCGGGGCGGCGGGCGGCCTCGGCGCTCTCCGCGTTCGGCTGCCCCAGGTCCTCGAAAATCGAACGCAGGGCGCCGTCCAAGCCGGGGGGATACTCGTCCTTCGGCTCGTCGAGACCGCGGTAGTACTGGTCCAGGGTGTAGGCGATCTCCCCCACGTCCTCGTCGAGATCGGTGGCCGTGACGAGCGGCTCCCGGTCGGCGAGCGCCATCATCGTGCGGGCGCAGTAGCGCAGCTTGGCCAGGGCCTCGGGCCAGTCCGCGTACTCGGCCGGCCAGGCGGAGCCCGGGGTCATCCAGACGGCGAAGGTCTCCGCCCAGTCCTCGTCCGGGTGCTTCTGGGCGTACCAGCCGGGCAGGTGCTGGACGAATTTTTCGCTGAACGGCTCCGGGCGGTACTCCTCCTCGTACGGGCGCGTGATCGGGCCGAAGTGCCGGATCCATTCTTCGTCCTCGTACAGCTTGTAGGCGTAGTTGACCACGTGCCCCATCTCGTGGCGCAAATACTTCAAAATGTCGGCGCGGTTCAGGCCCTCGACCAACCCGCCTTGGCGGGCGTGGAAGGCAACCAGGTCGGGCCGGGCAAGATAGAAGGGGATGCCGATGGCGA
>JAXDLD010000168.1:0-8910 GCA_034666805.1 Acidobacteriota bacterium | reverse complement strand
GCAATCTGTGACGGCGTGCATGCAATCCGTGATGAGGACCTGCCCTGTCGTAAGGACGCGCATGCAATTCAGGACGACATGCATGCAGTCGGTGACGGCATGCCTGCAATCCCTGACGACGACCCTGCCTGTCGTAACGACGTGCATGCCATGCAGGACGGCGTGCAGGCATCCAGGATCGCCTCAGGGGGAGGGCATCGCCTCGCGGGGACGCCCGGTTCGGGAACGCCGCCATTTACGCCGGCCCCCCCTTCCATTAAGATAGGCGACCTTGCGCGGCGGCGAGCCGATGACGACCGAGGACAGAGCTTGGATGGAAGCGGCTCTCTCCGAGGCCCGGGCGGCGGCCGCGATCGGCGAGGTGCCGATTGGCGCGGTGGTGGTGCGGGCGGGTGAGGTGGTGGGGCGGGGGCACAACCGAAGGGAGACCGACGGCGACCCCCTGGCTCACGCCGAGATCCTGGCCATCCGCCAGGCGGCAGGGGCGGTCGGCGACTGGCGGCTCACGGGCTGTACCCTCTACGTCACCCTGGAACCCTGCGCCATGTGCGCGGGCGCCCTGGTGGCGGCCCGGATCGAACGGCTGGTCTACGGCCCGGCGGATCCCAAGGCGGGCTTCTGCGGCACCCTGGGGAACCTGGTCCAGGACCCGCGGTTGAACCACCGGCTCCAAGTCGAGGCCGGAGTCCTGGCGGAGGAGTCGGCGGCGCTGCTCTCCGGCTTCTTTGCCGGCCTGCGGCGGAAGTAGGGTTCTTTTAAAGACTTTAGGAGAGGTGTCCGAGTGGCTTAAGGAGCACGCTTGGAAAGCGTGTGTAGGGGAAACTCTACCGTGGGTTCGAATCCCACCCTCTCCGCCATATTCGTTCAGCAAACCCGGAGAGGTGCCAGAGTGGTTGAATGGGACGGTCTCGAAAACCGTTGGCCGGGCAACCGGTCCGTGGGTTCGAATCCCACCCTCTCCGCCATCCCCCCCTTCCAGGCCTGTTCCTTGACGGCCGGGGGAAGGGTGAGCTAAGTTACCGGTTTCGTTCGGGTCGCAAGCACCCTTAAGGCACTTCATTCAAGCAATGACTTCATTCAAGCGGTCAAAGAAGGCGGACATCCAGTGAAACGGACGTTTCAACCCAACAACCGTCGCCGCAAGCGCACCCACGGCTTCCTGGTGCGGATGCGCACCAAAAACGGCCGCGCGGTGCTCGCGCGGCGGCGCCGGAAGGGACGCAAGCGCCTGAGCGTCTGATGCCGCCCGCGCAGGACGAGCGCCTGCGGCAGGCGGAGCGGCTGCGGCGGCGCGCGGACTACCTCAGGTGCTACCGGACCGGTCGGCGACGGCATGGATCGCTCGCCATCCTCTACTTCATCCCGAACGAGCTCGGGCATCCCCGGATCGGGATCACCGCCAGCCGGAAGGTGGGCAAGGCGGTGGTTCGCCAGCGGCTCAAACGGCGGATCAAAGAGAGCTATCGGCGATGGAAGCGACGCGGCAGCCTCCCGGCCATGGACCTCGTGGTACATCTGAAGCCGGAAGCGGGCAAGGCGGACTACCTGTCCTTCCGGGCCGAGCTGCTACGGCTGCTCGGTGGCCTCATCGCGCAGGACCGAACCTCTTGACCCGCGCCTTCGTCGCCCTGCTCGCGGCCTACAAGCGGCGCATCTCTCCTCTTCTGCCGCGTTCCTGCCGGTTCACCCCCACCTGCTCGGAGTATGCCCGCTTGGCGCTCCTCAAGCATGGTCTCCTGTACGGAGGGGCGCTCGGCGCCTTCCGTCTGCTGCGGTGCCAGCCGTTCCATGCCGGCGGCGTCGACCTGCCGTAAATTAAGAGAAAGGATCCGAAGCTTCGTGGACAATCGCCGGTTGCTACTCGCCGTCCTGCTTTCGCTGGCGGTCCTGATCCTCTGGCAATACCTGTTACCGCCCAAGCCCAGGCCGCGGGTGCCGACCCAGACCGAAGCCGGCTCGACCGCGGCCTCGAAGACCCTCGGCACGCCGGCCGGCACGGCGACGCCCGCGCCGGGGACCGCCGCCACCCCGGCGGGCACCGTAGCCAGCGCTCCCGGCGTTCCCAGCGCTTCCGGCGCCACCCCCGCTCTCGCCGGGCCGCCCGCCATCGCGGAGCGCGAGGAGCGGGTCGTCATCGAGAGCGAGCGCGGGCGGGCCGAGCTCAGCAACCGCGGCGCCCAGCTCGTCTCCTTCGCCTTGAAGCAGGACCGGACGGCCGATGGCCACCCCCTGGAGCTGGTCCGGATCCGGAGCGGCGGGCTCTACCCCTTCGGACTCGTGGGCGCCGACTTGAACCCCCTGCCGATCGACGGCGGCCTCTTCACGGTCGAGAACCGGGATCCTTCGGGAGTCACCTTCCGCTACAACGGCCCCCTGGGGACCTGCCGGAAGACCTTCCGCTTCGACAAGGACGGTCTGTTGACGGCGGAGGTCACCCTCCCCGGCCGCAACGATTGGAGCCTGGCGTTCGGTCCCGGCATCCGCAACCCCACCGCGGCCGAGCTGGGGAGCCGCTACCAGAGCCGCTCGGCGGTCTGGTATCTGGGCACCGATGTCGAGACCCTGGACACCCGGAAGGCCGACCGCCGCGAGCTGCCGGCCGGCGGGCTGCACTATGTGGGGATCGAGGACAGCTACTACCTGACCGCGGTGCTCCCCGGGCGCAGCCTGGGGAAAGTGGTCCTGCAGCCGGTCCTCCTGGAGACCGGGACGGGCGGAGTGGTCACCCGCTTCTTCCCGCTCCCGCCCAAGGATCAGATCACCAAGGAGCAGGAGAGCTTGGGCCGCGAGTTCCTCCTCGTGCTCCACCCCGAGGGCGACACCCTGGGCGTCAACTCCTACTGGGGACCCAAAGCCTACGAGCGTCTCGCCGCCCTCCCCTATGGGCTCGACAAGACGGTCGATTTCGGCACCTTCGGCATCGTCGCCCGGCCTCTCCTGGTCGGCCTGCACTGGATCTACAACAACATCGTCCACAACTACGGCTGGGCCATCGTGCTCATGACCGTGCTGATTAAGATCGTCCTCCTGCCGCTCACGCACAAGAGCTACGTCTCGATGCGGAAGATGCAGGAGCTGAACCCCAAGATGCAGTCCATCCGGGACCGCTACAAGGGGAAGATGAAGGACAAGCAGGGGCGGCCGAACCTGGAAGCGCAGCGCAAGATGAACGAGGAGATCATGGGCCTCTACAAGGCCGAGGGGGTCAACCCCGCCGGCGGCTGCCTGCCCATGATCGTCCAGCTCCCCATCCTCTTCGCCTTCTACCGCATGCTGACCGCGGCGGTCGAGCTGCGCAACGCCCCCTGGGCGTTCTGGATTCACGACCTGTCGACGGCGGACCCCATCTACATTCTGCCGATCGTCATGTCGCTCACCCAGTTCCTGCAGCAGCGGATGACCCCCATGGCGGGCGATCCGGCCCAGCGGCGGATGTTCATGATGATGCCGTTCGTCATGCTCTTCCTCTTCCTCCCCTCGCCGAGCGGCCTGGTGCTCTACTGGCTGACCAACAACGTCTTGACCATTATCCAGCAGGGGGTTTACAACCACCTCAAACAGCGCCAGGAGGCCTAGAGCGGCCTTGGCGCTCCCACGACTCGATAGGACGGTGGCGGAACACGATGAGCGCTTCCCAAAAAAAGTACTTCTCCGGTGACACGCTGCGGCAGGCCCTGGTTCAGGCGGCCAATCATTTCCACCTGAACCCCGAAGAGATCGCCTATCAGCCGATCGAGAAGCGGCACGGTTTCATCAAGGCCCGCCGCAAGTTCCTGATCGAGGTCAACTCCGAGGCACCGCGGTGGACGGGGCCCGCCCCGCCCATTCCAGCTCCCCCGGCCCGGCCAGCATCACCGGCACCCCCAATGCCGACGATATCCCCGATGTCGCCGATGTCGCCGATGCCGCCGATATCGCCGATATCACCGGCCCCGTCCGCGCCCCAAGCAGTGCCGCCGGCTCCCCAGGCGATCTCGCCGGCTCCTCAGGTGGCGCCCCGCGAGGTCGTTCCTCCACCGGCCCCCCCCGCGCCGCGTCAGGAGGCGCCGCCGCGCCCGGTCGCAGCCCGGTCCGAACGTCCCGAACGTCCCGAACGGCGCCCGCGCCCGACGCATCCTCCTTCTCAAAGCGCCGAGCCGCGGCCCTCGCCGCCGCGGAGCGAGCCGCCCCGGCCCCGCCCCGACGACCAAGAGGGTCTCGTTACGTTGCCCGAGCGGCCGCGGAGCGCCTCGGAGCGCTTCCCGGCCGCCATCGGCCCCCATGCCGACGCGGCGAAGCAGGGGCTCACCCTGCTGCTCAGCATCGCCGGCCTCGACCTCTCGCCCACCATCCTCCAGGGAGAGGGACGGCTGGAAATCGAGCTCTCCGGGAGCGATACCGATCGTTGCTTTGAGGAGGAGGGGGAGGTGTTGCGCTCGATCGAGCACCTGCTGCCGCGCCTGATTCGGACCCTCTCCGGGGACGCGGTTCCCTGTCGGGTCGACTGCGACAACTTCCACGAGATCCGGGAGGAGCAGTTGCGCACGCTGGCGCAACGGGTGGCGGCGGAAGTCTGTAAACGCGGACGCTATCGGACTCTCGAGCCCATGAATCCCGCCGACCGCCGGGTAATCCACATGACTCTCGCCGACGATCCGGGTGTGGTCACCGAGAGTGAGGGCGAGGGCTACTTCAAGCGAGTCACCATCCGTCCGGCCTGAACACCCGGGGCGGGCAACTGTTTCACGTGGAACATGCCCGCCCCTCTCCCCTCTTTCACCCTCGAACAGTTTGGGCGGGCTCTCGCCGGCCTCTCCCCGGAGCCCCTCTCGCCCGCCACGATCCTGGCCCTCCATCGGCATTATGAGGAGCTGGCGCGCTGGAATCGGAAGGTCTCCCTGATCGGCCCGGGAACAGCGGCCGAGGTGATCTCCCGGCACTACGGAGAGGCCCTGGCGGCCCTGCCTTTGATCCCGCCGGAAGCGCGGAAGGCGGTCGACATCGGTTCCGGGGCCGGTTTCCCGGGGATCGTCCTCGCCGCAGCGCGTCCCGACCTCCATGTCACCCTCTGTGAGGCCCGGGAGCGCAAGTGGGCGTTCCTCGCCACCGCGGCGCGGCGCGCGTCGTTGCCCTGCCGGTGCCTCAATGTTAGAGTCGGCCTCCCACTGCCCACGGGCTTGCCGGAGGAGATCGACCTGGTGACGGCGCGCGCCGTCCGGCTCCCATCCGAGGTGCTCGGAGCCCTCGCGGACCGCCTCACTCCGGGAGGGCGAATCCTGCTCTGGGTGGGGGAAGAGGCCCCCGAGTTGCCGCCGAACCTGCTGCCCGGCCGCGCGCTGGCGCTCGCGGGGAGCGACCGGCGCCGAATCATAGGGCTCGAGCGGGGGCTCGAGCGCGCGACCCGTCCGAACGGAGTTCCATGAGCACGATTCTCGCCGTTGCCAATCAGAAGGGGGGCGTGGGCAAGACGACCACGGCCATCAACCTCGGTGCCGGCCTGGGCGCCCTGGAGCGCCGCGTCCTCCTTGTCGACTGCGATCCTCAGGGCAACGCCACCCGCGGTCTGGGCGGCCGGGCCACCTCCCCCCACCTCTACCATGCCCTGATGGGCGAAGCTCCCTTAGCCGAGGTCATCCGGCCCTCCGGCTTTCCCAACCTCGATCTCGTCCCCACGGCGCGTGACCTCGTGGGCGTCGAAGTCGAGTTCGTCGGCAGAGCGGGTTGGGAAGGGGTGCTCAAGGAGGTGCTCTCGGGAGTGGCGGACCGCTACGATACGATCCTCATCGACTGCCCGCCGTCGCTCGGACATCTCACCGTCTCCGCCTTGACCGCCGCCGACGGCGTCCTCGTCCCTCTCCAGTGCGAGTACTTCGCCCTCGAAGGGATCAGCGAGCTGCTCGCCACGGTAAAGCGGGTCCAGGCGAGCCTCAACCCCCGGCTGGGGATCACCGGTATCCTCCTCACCATGTACGACGACCGCACCAACCTCTCGCGGGAGGTCGCCGACGAGATCCGGCGTCACTTCCCCGACAAGGTCTACGAGACCGTGGTGCCGCGCAACATCCGCCTGGCCGAGGCCCCGAGCCACGGCCTCCCTATCTTCCAGTACGACATCAAGTCGCGCGGCGCCGAGGCCTACCTGGCGCTGGCGCGCGAGCTCCTGCGGAGGTCGGCTTGAGCAGCAGCAGCAAGAAACGTGGATTGGGGCGGGGGCTCGACGCCCTGCTCGCTCCTGCCCCTCCCGCGGACGCGAAGCTAGAGGGACCGGATTCGCCGGGTAGAGAGACGGTCGACCATCTGCCCATCGGGAGCCTGAAGCCCAACCGCTTCCAGCCCCGTACCCACTTCGACGAGCCGGGATTGGACGAGCTGGCGGAGTCGATCCGGACCCAGGGAATCGTCCAGCCTCTTGTCGTAACTATCGAAAAAGACGGTACTTACAGCATTATCGCTGGCGAGCGCCGCTTCCGGGCGGCGCAGCGCGCCGGCCTGACCGAGGTGCCCGTCGTCGTCCGCCAGGGGCTCGACGATCGCGCCCGGCTGGAGCTGGCCCTGGTCGAGAACCTCCAGCGCGCCGATCTGAATCCGCTCGAAGAGGCCGAGGCCTATCAGACCCTCCAGGAGGCCTTCGGGCTCTCCCAGGAGGAGGTGGCGGGGCGGGTGGGCAAGGCGCGTCCCACGGTCGCCAACGCACTCCGCCTATTGAAGCTGCCGGAGGAGATCCGCGAGCTCCTGCGGGAAGGACGCCTGACGGCGGGCCAGGCTCGGCCGCTCCTCGGGCTCGCGAGCGCCGAGGAGCAGGTGGATCTCGCTCTCCGCGCCGTCCGCCAGGGGCTCTCGGCGCGCGAGATTGAGCGGCTGACGGCCGGACCGCGAGCGAAGCCTGAGCGGCCGGCCGCGCCTGCCGAGGTGCACGCCGCCGCCGCCGCCGAGACCCTCACCCGGCGTCTGCAGACCCGGGTCGAGATCCGGCGCAAGGGCAAAGGCGGCCGGCTCGAGCTGCACTTTCATTCGGAAGAGGAGCTGATCCGGCTCTACGAGCTCCTCATGGAGAAAGGGTAGGCCTACCGCGGTACAGGGGGTGCGCGATGAGAGGTAAGTCCGAGGCCAGACCGAGCGACCTGAACGGTTTCTTAGACAGCGGCAGCCATATGGAAGGAGAGCTGCGCTTCGACACCTCGTTCCGGGTCGATGGCAAGTTCACCGGCAGCGTCGTCTCGGAAGGCGACCTGATGGTGGGCGAGGGGGGCGAGATCGAGGGCGAGCTCGCGGTCGGCCGCATCTTCGTCTCCGGCACCATCCGCGGCAACGTCCGCGCCTCGCGGCGGATCCAGATCGCCCCCAGCGGCAAGGTCTTCGCGGACCTCGAGACCCCTTCGTTGGAGATCGAGGACGGTGCCCTCTTCGAAGGGCGCTGTTCGATGGTGCGCGAAGGCGAGAGCTCCGTCGCCGGCGGGATGCCGAAGCTGGTCAGTGTCGCGAAGCCGAAGCTTTGAGTCCCGGCGGCGGCCCGGTCAGCGCCTCGTACGAGGGGAGGAAGGTCAGGGGATGGCGGGTGAGGAAGTCCTTGTCGAAGGCCGACGTCAGGACCCGTCCGTCGAAGTCGCGGGCGACCGGGAACCCCAGGCCGTAGAGGAGCGTCGGTACCACGTCGACGAGCCGGGTGCCGGTCAGGAGGGCGCCGGGCGCGATCCCCTCGCCATAGAGGATCAGCACGCCGTCGGGCGAGCGGTCGGCCCGCCCGCCGAGAGCGGCCGTCCGCGAGATCTCGCCGCGCAGCCGCTCCCAGACCCCGCTCCTCCCCTCGAAGCCGTAGGCCGAGACGATGGCGAGAAGCCGCGGGCCCGCCCGCGGATCGCTCCGCCAGAGCTCCTGCAGAAACTCGTCGAGATGGACGTAGTAGGCGGAGACGAGCTCCGCCGCGTCGGTGAGGACATGCGACTTGGCGCCGTCGAACTGGGCCGCGCTGTAGCCGCCGAAGTAGCGCTCTGAGATCCGCTGGAGACCTGGAAGGACGAGGAAGAAGGCCTCGAGGTCCGGGGTCGAGCGGACGAGGGACCGGGCGGCCGATTCGCGCCAGAGGTCTCCGGCGAGAGCGCTTCTCAAGTCGCTCCCGGCGGCCGGACCAAAGCGGGAGAGAAGACTTCCTGGGACCTGCCCGGGGCCGACCCGCAGCCCCAGGACTCTCGGACCCAGCTCCGGCGGCTGGGCTCCGTTCCGTCCGTACCGGCTCGGCTCACCGCGGAAGAAGCCGTCGGTCAGGGCGAAGGCGGCGCTCGCCGGCGCCGGCGCCGGGGCGGAGGCCGGCCAGCCGAGGAGGCCGGAGCGCAGGCCGAGCCGGGGGAGGACCTCCCAGAGCATCGAGGCGGTGCGGGCGCCGGCCGAGGGAGCCCGGGGGCTGCCCAGGGTTCCCCAGCGGCGGAAGGCGATCCCCACGGGGAGCAGGTGGAGCTCCGCTCCGGGCGCGAGGAAGTCGGCGCGGTAGATGCCGCCGCCCACCACCCCGTGCTGGTCGGGGTACTTGCCGGTCGCGAGCGTCGTCCACAGGGCCTCCGGACGGTGCGGGGTGAGCGACTGGAGCCGGCCGTGGGCCCCTTTCTGCAGCAGGTTGGCGAGGAAGGGCAGGCGCCCCTCGCTGGCGAGCGGCAGTAGGGCGTCCAGGGTCGCCCCGTCGAACCCGATCACCCACACCCGTGGCCGCGCTCCCGACTCGACGGCGGGTGGCCGCGGCGCGGGCCGGGGCCGCGGCCGGAAGGCCTCGCGCCGCTCGACCATGACGTAGACCGAGAGGACCGCCACCATGGTGAGCCCCAGCCGGCTGCGGATGCCGTACGAGCGGCGGTTCAAGCCATGGAGGAGGGCGGTGTAGAAGCAGATGAGGGCGGCGAGCGACAGCCAGAGGGCCGCCTTGACCAGCCGGTCGTTGATGCC
>JAXDLD010000167.1:0-11598 GCA_034666805.1 Acidobacteriota bacterium | reverse complement strand
GGTGCTCGAGATCGGCACCGGCTCGGGCTACCACGCGGCGGTCCTGTCGCGCATCGCCCGCGAGGTCTATTCGATCGAGATCTCGGAGCCGGTGGCGAACCAGGCCGAGAAGCGGCTCGCCACCATGGGCTACGTCAACGTCCACGTGCGGAGCGGCGACGGCTACCGGGGCTGGCCGGAGAAGGCCCCCTTCGACGCCATCCTGGTCTCCGCCGCGCCACCCAAGATCCCCAAGCCGCTCTTGGACCAGCTCCGGGTGGGCGGTAAGATGGTGGTCGCCCAGGGCGGCTTCGTCCAGGACCTCCTGGTGATCACCAAGACCGCCGACGGCCTGGAGAAGCGGACCGTCATTCCGGTCCGCCTGTCGCCGATGACCGGCAAGATCCGCGATGGGGGTTAGGGTGCGGCGGCTCATCTTCCTGACCGTCGCCCTCGCCGCCGTCGTTGCCGCCGCCGCCATGCCCATCCCGCCCGCCGGCGATCCCTTCGCCCCCTTGCGCCACCGGATGGTCGAGGAGCAGGTCAAGGCGCGCGACGTCAAGGACGCCGCCGTCCTGGCCGCCATGGAGGCGGTGCCGCGGCACCTCTTCGTGCCGGAGAGCGAGCGGGGGGAGGCCTACGCCGACCACCCGCTCCCCATCGGCGGCGGCCAGACCATCTCCCAGCCCTACATCGTGGCCCTCATGACCGAGCTCCTGGGCGTCGGCAAGCACGGGAAGGTGCTCGAGATCGGCACCGGCTCGGGCTACCACGCGGCGGTCCTCTCGCGGGTGGTGGGGGAGGTCTACAGCATGGAGATCGTCCCCTCGTTGGGCGAGGAGGCCCGGGCGACCCTCGCCCGGCTGGGCTACGACAACATCCATGTCCGGGTCGGCGACGGCTACAAGGGCTGGCCGGAGGAGGCCCCCTTCGACGCCATCCTCCTGACCGCCGCCCCGCCGAGCATCCCCGAGCCGCTCCTCGCCCAGCTCAAGCCCGGCGGCCGCATGGTCCTGCCGGTGGGGACGGTCGCCCAGGACCTCCTCGTGCTCACCAAGCGGCCCGACGGCACGGTCGAGACCCGGAACGTCCTCCCCGTCCGCTTCGTCCCCATGACCGGCGAGGCCCAGGGCCGCCGCTAGGCCTGCGCGGCTGCCTGTAACAAATCCACGCGCCGGAGCGCCTCCTACAGCAGACGGACGTCTCCTCGCCCACATTGGGTGTAGGATCAACCTGTTGCCGTCCGTTTTCACTCAATCCAAGGAGGTCTGCTGCATGAGCTCTGTACTCCGTCGATTCGTTCCGCTCCTCGGCCTGGCGCTGCTCGTCGCTCTCGCCGGGAGGGCGGAGGCACAGCCGTTCGGCGCCTGGCTGACCCTCTCGGGTCCTACCTCCGGTTACGTCCAGGTCCCCAGCAGCGCCGACTTGAACCCCCCTTCGGCCATCACGATCGAGGCCTGGGTCAACGTCACCGACGCCAACGGCAGCGGCTGCAGCAGCATCGTCGGCAAGAAATGGTCGGAAGCCTGGTGGCTGGGGATCTGCGGCAGCGGCCCCAGCAACTTCCGCTCCTATATCCGGGGCTTTGACTCGACCGGTCTCGTGGTCCCGCTCCGGATCAACCGGGACGCGGGCAAGATCCCGCCCGGCCAGTGGACCCACATCGCGGTGACCTTCGACGGCACGACTCGCAAGCACTACATCAACGGCGAGCTCGTGGGCTCCTGGGTCGAGCCCGGACCGCTGACGGCGACCACCGATCCGGTCCGCATCGGCAGCGACGTGGCCCACGTGCACACCCCCGCCGGCGCCATCGACGAGGTGCGGCTGTGGAACTACGCCCGCACCCAGGACCAGATCCGCGCCTCGATCGGCGGCCTCCAGGGGTCGACCTCCGGTTTGGTCGCGCTCTGGGGCCTGAACGGGAACGCCAACGACCTCGCCGGCGGCCACAACGGTGCTCTCGCCGGTTCGGGGGCCAACTACTTCACCTTCCCGGTCACCTTGAGCTGCGGCTCGTCGTCGTCTTCCGCGCTCTGCTTGAACGGCCGCTTCTTCGTCACCGCCAAGTACCGGGTGGGCGCTCCGGGCACCGCCGAGAACAGCGCCACGACGGCGGCCTGCTCCAACCCGGGCTCGGGGCTCTTCTGGTTCTTCAGCCCCGACAACTGGGAGGTGATGGTCAAGATGGTCAACGCCTGCGGCTTGAACAGCCGCTACTGGGTCTTCTCGGCCGCCACCACCAACGTCTTCTACCGGCTCGAGGTGTTCGACGTCCGGGCGGGGGTGAACAAGATCTACTTCAACTACCCCGGTCCGCCGGCCCCGGCGGTCACCGACACCAACGCCTTCGCGACCTGCCCGTAGGGGGGAAGGCGAGGCGCGGAGGACGGAGGGGCCCCGAGAGATCGGGGCCCCTTTTGCTTTTCTGTCACGCCACCTGGCGCACTTTTCTTCAGAACCTAGTAAACTCCCCCGGCCATCATCATCAGTTCCCGGAGGGAGTACTATGTCTTACCGTTTGCGGCTGTCGTTCCTGGCGCTCGTCCTGGCCCTTCCCCTGCTCTTCCCGGTCGGCGCTGCCGCCCAGTGCGTCAGCCTGACCACCTTGGGGTCCGCCTATACCCAGAACTTCGACACGCTCTCCAATACGGCCGGGAGCACCACCAACAACCTGACGATCCCCGGATGGTTCCTGACCGAGTCGGGAGGCGGCGCGCGGGACAACGAGCAGTACGCCGTCGACACCGGCGGCAGCACTAGCGGCGACATGTACAGCTACGGCGCCGCCGGCAGCACGGAGCGTGCGCTGGGCCAACTGCGCAGCGGCACCTTGATCCCCCTCTTCGGCGCCTGCTTCACCAACAACACCGGTTCGACGGTCACCAGCCTGGCGGTCGCCTACAACGGGGAGGAGTGGCGCCTGGGGACGGCAGGCCGGACGGATCAGATGAACTTCGAGTACAGCACGAACGCGACGGACCTCGTGACCGGCACCTGGACCGGTGTCGCGGCCTTGAACTTCGTCACCCCGGACACCGCCACGACCGGCGCCAAGAACGGCAACGCGGCGGCGGACCGCACCGCGCTCTCCTCGACGATCTCCTCCTTGAGCATCCCCAACGGCGCGACCTTCTGGATCCGCTGGAACGACACCGACGCGACCGGCGCCGACGACGGTTTGGCGGTGGATGACTTCTCCCTCACGCCCAACGCCGTCCCGCCGGTCAACCTGACGATCAACGACGTCTCCTTGAACGAGGGCAACGCCGGCACCACCTCCTTCACCTTCACGGTCAGCCTCTCGGCTCCGGCCGGCCCCGGCGGGGTGACCTTCGACATCGCGACCGCCGACGGCACCGCGACCCAACCCTCCGACTACACCCAGAAGTCGCTCACCGCCCAGACCATCCCGGCCGGCAGCTCGACCTACAGCTTCACCGTCCTCGTCAACGGCGATACGACACCCGAAACGAACGAGACCTTCCTCGTCAACGTCACCAACGTCACCGGCGCCACCGTCACCGACGGCCAGGGCCAGGGGACGATCCAGAACGACGACGCGGCGCCCAACCTCTCGATCAACGACGTCTCCTTGAACGAGGGGAACGCCGGCACCACCACCTTCACCTTCACAGTGAGCCTCTCGGCCCCGGCGCCCGCGGGCGGGGTGACCTTCGACATCGCGACCGCCAACGGCACGGCGACCGCGCCTTCCGACTACACGGCGAAGTCGCTCACCGGGCAGACCATCCCGGCCGGCAGCTCGACCTACACCTTCGACGTCCTGGCCAACGGCGACGTCACCCCGGAGACAGACGAGACCTTCTTCGTCAACGTCACCAACGTCACCAACGCCATCACGGTCGACGGCCAGGGGCTGGGGACGATCGTCAACGACGACATCACCAAGATCCATGACGTCCAGGGGAACGGTGCTTCGACCCCCATCCCCGGCGCCACGGTGACGGTCGAGGGCGTCGTCACCGCCAACTTCCAGGGCGCCAACAAGCTGCAGGGCTTCTTCCTTGAGGAGGAGGACGCCGACGCCGATGCCGATCCGAACACCTCGGAGGGCATCTTCGTCTTCTGCGGCAGCTGCACGACCCCGGTCGCCGAGGGGCAGCGGGTGAAGGCCACCGGGACGGTCTCGGAATTCAACGGCATGACCCAGGTCACCGCCTCCGCCGCGGGCTCGGTCGTCGTCACCGACGCCGCCAACCACCTGGCCGAGGTGACCCCGGCGCCGGTCGCGCTCCCCATCGCCGGCGACGTCGACGCCTTCTACGAGGCGCGGGAGGGGATGCTCGTCACCTTCGTCGACACCCTCTCGGTCTCCGAGTACTTCGAGCTCGGCCGTTTCGGCCATATCACCCTCTACCAGGGCGGCCGGCCCTTCCAGTTCACGGAGGGAGCGCCCCCGAACGCGGCGGGCTTGCTCGCCCACGAGGACGGTCTCGCCCGGCGGCGGGTGATCCTGGACGACGACAACAACGCCCAGGAGGCCTACTTGAACCAGCCCGACGGCAGCCAGGCCGTCTACTATCCGCGGGCCAACGGCGGCTTCTCGGTCGGCACCCAGGGCACCGACTTCTTCCGCGGCGGCGACCTCGTCAACGGCCTGACCGGCGTCCTCCACTGGTCCTTCCCGGGCTTCGGCGCCAACACCTGGCGCATCCGCCCCACCGCCGCGCACCCGGTGACCTTCACCGTCGCCAATCCGCGCCCGGTGACCCCGCCGGCGGTCGGCGGCGCGATCAAGGCCGTGGGCATGAACCTCCTCAACTACTTCACGACGATCGACACCACCGCCAGCAACTCGTCGGGCCCCTGCGGACCGGCGTTCGATCAGGACTGCCGGGGCGCCGACAGCGTGGCGGAACTCAATCGCCAGCGGGAGCGGGCCTCGATCGTCGTCTGCACGTTGAACGCCGACATCTACGCTTTCATGGAGCTCGAGAACACGACGCCGAGCGCTACCATCACCGACCTCCTGGGCGCCATCAACGCCCGCTGTGGCGGCGCCCACCCCTATGCCTTCGTCAACACCGGCGGCACCCTGGGGACCGACGCCATCCGGGTGCAGGAGATCTACCGGACGGGCGTCGTCTCACCCGTCGGCTCACCGCTCGTCGACCTCGATCCGATCCACAACCGGCCGCCCACCGCCCAGACCTTCGACGTCGTCGACGCGGCGAACCCGGCCTTCGGCGAGCGCTTCACGGTCATCGCCAACCACTTCAAGTCCAAGGGGTGCCCCGGTACCGGTGCCGACGCCGATACGGGGGACGGCCAGAGCTGCTTCGCCGACCGCCGCACGCAGCAGGCTACGCGCCTCCTCACCTGGATCAACGGCACCGTGCTGCCGGCGGCGGGCGATCCGGACGTCCTGCTCCTGGGCGACTTCAACTCCTATGCCCAGGAGCCGCCGGTGACGACGCTCGAGAGCGGCGGCTTCACCGATTTAGAAACCGCCTTCGGGGGCGCCAGCACCTACTCCTACCTCTTCAGCGGCGAGCTCGGCCATCTCGACTACGCCTTCTCGAGCTCCAGCCTGACTGGAAAGATCACCGGCGCCGCCCCCTGGCACATCAACGCCGACGAGGTCGACCTCTTCGACTACAACGACGAGGTCAAGGACGCCGGCGAGGCGACCTTCGAGGAGAAGCCCGACGGCTCCGCCCTCGTCCCGCCGCGGGTCGTCTTCCAGCCGGGGACGCCCTACCGGGCCTCCGACCACGACCCGGTCCTCGTCGGCCTCTTCCCGGTCGCCGATTTGAGCGTCACCAAGACGGACGGGGTGACGACGGCGACTCCGGGCGGCTCGGTCACCTACACGATCACCGCCTCGAACGCGGGACCGAGCAACGCTCCGGGTGCGACGGTGGCCGATACCTTCCCGGCCTCTCTCACCTGCACCTGGACCTGCGTCGGCGCCGGTGGCGGCACCTGCACGGCTTCCGGCTCGGGCAACTTGAACGATACGGTGAACCTGCCGGCCGGCGGGAGCGTCACCTACACCGCGAGCTGCACGATCTCGGCCGCGGCGACCGGCACCCTCTCCAACACGGCGACGGTCGCGGCGCCTGGCGGCGTCAACGACTCGAACCCGGGCAACAACTCGGCGACCGACAGCGACACGCTCGCGTCGCAGGCGGACTTGAGCGTCACCAAGACGGACGGGGTGACGACGGCGACTCCGGGCGGCTCGGTCACCTACACGATCACCGCCTCGAACGCGGGACCGAGCAACGCTCCGGGCGCGACGGTGGCGGACACCTTCCCGGCCTCTCTCACCTGCACCTGGACCTGCGTCGGCGCCGGTGGCGGCACCTGCACGGCTTCCGGCTCGGGCAACCTCAACGACTCGGTGAACCTGCCAGCCGGCGGGAGCGTCACCTACACCGCGAGCTGCACGATCTCGGCCGCGGCGACCGGCACCCTCTCCAACACGGCGACCGTCGCGGCGCCGGGTGGTGTCAACGACCCGACCCCGGGCAACAACTCGGCGACCGACAGCGACACGCTCGCGCC
The DNA here is from genome assembly GCA_034666805.1 of Acidobacteriota bacterium. GTDB lineage: Bacteria > Acidobacteriota > Thermoanaerobaculia > Multivoradales > UBA5704 > DASQPA01. The sequence goes on along the minus strand of JAXDLD010000167.1, from coordinate 5,085 downwards.
GCAGGCGGACTTGAGCGTCATCAAGACGGACGGGGTGACGACGGCGACTCCGGGCGGCTCGGTCACCTACACGATCACCGCCTCGAACGCGGGACCGAGCAACGCTCCGGGTGCGACGGTGGCCGACATCTTCCCGGCCTCTCTCACCTGCACCTGGACCTGCGTCGGCGCCGGTGGCGGCACCTGCACGGCCTCGGGCTCGAGCAACCTCAACGACACCGTCAACCTGCCGGCCGGCGGGAGCGTCACCTACACTGCGAGCTGCACGATCTCGGCCGCGGCGAACGGCACCCTCTCCAACACGGCGACCGTCACGGCGCCGGGCGGCGTCACCGACCCGACCCCGGGCAACAACTCGGCGACCGACAGCGACACGCTCTCGCCGCAGGCCGATCTCTCGGTGACCAAGGTGGACACGCCCGACCCGGTGACGGCGGGGAACAACCTCACCTACACGATCACGGTGACCAACGCCGGTCCCAGCGTGGCGGCCTCGGTCGCGCTCTCGGACACCCTGCCGGCGGGGACGACCTTCGTCTCGCTCGCTTCGCCGGGCGGCTGGTCTTGCACGACTCCCGCGGTGGGGTCGGGCGGTGCTGTGTCCTGCTCCAACCCCTCGTTTGGCCTTGCCGGCGCGGTCTTCACCCTCGTGGTGAAGGTCGATCCCTCTGCCTCGGGAACGGTGCTTTCGAACACGGCCACGGTCTCCTCGGCCACCGCCGATCCGGTTCCCGGCAACAATAGCGCCACGGCGACGACGACGGTCTCGGCGCTCGACTACTTCACCGTCGCGTCCTGCCGCGCCGTCGACACGCGGGGAGCGGACGGGCCGCCGCTCGCCGCGAACACCACCCGGGTTTTCCAACTCTCCGGCCACTGCGGCATCCCGTCGGGGGCCAAGGTCGTGGCCGTCAATCTCACCGTGGTCGGTCCGCAGGCGATGGGGCACCTGGAGGTCTTCCCCGGCGACCAGGCCACCCCGCCAGGCCTCAGCGTCCTCAACTTCGGTCCCGGACAGACCCGGTCGAACAATGCCTTCCTCCTGCTCGCGACGGACGGCAGCGGAACGGTCAAGGTTCTCTCGGCTACGAGCGGGCCGGTGGACCTGGTGGTCGACGTGGTGGGGTACTTCGAGTAGCGCTGGCGTCCGCTTGTCCTTCCCCCCACCGCTGGTGGGGGGAGGGACGAGGCGAGCGGGCGGCGGCAGGAGACGGAGATCTAAACGGACCTCGCGGTGGAGGGGAGGGCTCTCCTCCCCTCCACCGTAGCAATTCATCTGCACCGAGATAACGAGGGCCGAAGGCGGTAGAGACGGCCCAGGTAACGATACCCTCTCGCAGTCCACGGGGACCGCGGGCCGTCTCCGCAGGGGCACCACGGGCCCGAATCCGGTAGATCCTGCCGGAGCACATCCGTCCCAAATCCGTATGGGTTGCAGAGAACGGAACCTCCAGGCACGCTGGGGAGCCCTCCTCGGGCATGCCGGTTCGGCCCTGTCTTGCCCCTGCGGAGACTACCTTTGGTGGGCGGTGACTGTATTTTTTCCCTGGAAGCGCTGGCGTCCCCGCCGGCCAGTGGGAGAAGAAGCCGGCGAGGACGCCAGCGCTCCCAGGGAGACGGACTCCCCCTCGTGGGTGATCCGTGGTCGTCAATAAGGAGACGAACGCTTCGTATCGTTCGGTAACGCTTCGTGTCACTCGGTAACGCTTCATCTCGCTCCGTAAGCCTTCATCTCCTTCCCCAAGCCTTCGTCTCCGAGACGAAGGCTTCATCTCCGCCGATAAGGCCTCATCTTCGTCTGTAAGGCTTCGTCTCGGTCCGCACGGCTTCGTGGCCGTCGGTAACGCTTCGTCTTCATCCGTTTTAGCTGCGATCGCCAGCACAACCTACGTCTGGTCGGCGTCCAATACCGTTTCGTCGAGCGGGAGTAGGCAGTCGGGCGCGGGAGGGAACGGCTGGCCGGCAGGGGGGCTGAGTTGGCTCAGAGCGCTCCCAGGATCTCTCGGAGCGCCGCCTCGAGCCTTCGCTAAGCCAAAACCACATCGGTCTTAAGGTGCGTGCGTCGGTTTCGGCGTACGAGCGCCGGTTCCCGCGGAACGGCGTCGGTTCCGCGGATTCCGGGTCCGGTTCGCGAATTCGGTATTCGTTCCGCCCGTCGACTGATTGGGCGCCACGTGACTCGCCGAGCGGCTCAGACGAACGCCAGGCTGGGATCGTCCCTGACGTAGGCCAGCTGCTGACCGAGATAGGGGAGAGGCGGAAGGCCGTGCCAGGCACGGAGCAGGTGATAGGTGGGGGAGGTGAGGAGCCGCGCTCCATCGACCGGCTCACCCCAATCCGGCCTGCGGATCTCCTCGACCGTCTCCCGGTCCGGGAGCAGGCCGAAGTCCCAGGCACCGCAGAGGCGCACGAGGAAATCCACCCGCTCAGCCAAGGAGCCGAGGGTCTCTGGGACCTCCATATCCGGGTAGAGGGAGCCGTCAATCCACGAGAGCATCGAGAAACTCCTGGGTAAACCAGCTACGGAGATTGGCCGCCGCCGCTTGCTGTTCGGGCTCGTCAATGCTGGCGAGCGGGCGATGCTGGGCGATCCGCGCCAGATGAGTCTCGACCGCGAGGCGCGCGCGGTGGGGGTCGGCATCGCTCCCAGCGCGGTGCTGCCGTTCCTTCCAAAGTTGCCAGCATTCTTTGGCGGTCACCAGCCCGTCCTCGCAAACGGTATGGATGTCTCGGAAGTCCCGCGGAGCGCCCCGCTCGACGAGCGCGGTCATCTTGCTCGCAATCAAGTCTGGCAGACTGTCGAGGGCAACGTCTACCCAGGGTAGGGTCGTGGTCGGCTCGATCTGGGCGGAGCGGACTGCCACCTGAAAGCTGAAGACGGTTTTTCCGGCGATCGCCAAGTCGAGACTGGTCACCTCTCCCCATCTCCGTAGGCGCGTCGACCCAAAATGGTGAAGAGCTCCCTCGACGGCATGCAGGACATGCTCTCGTTCCTCGGGCGTGGCGGCTGGCTCCCACCAGGCATCCACGTCATGAGTGAAGCGATACTCCAAGTAGTGCTGCAGGCCGAGTGCCCCGCCCAGGGAGAGCTTGTGGCCCAAGCCCAAGGCAGCCAGCGCCTCTAGGGTCGCCTCGGCATATTTGGAGAGCTGGGTGGGGCGAGTGGGGATTGTCGTCACGAAGACAGGATACCGGACGAGCGGAGCCCACGGGCGAGCAAGACCTGCTCGACCGGGCGACCGCGTTGAAGAGGATGAGGAGCGGAAGAGAGGGGAAGGGGAGCGAGGGGACGCCGCCGACCGGCTAGGTCGTCGCCGCCCCGCCCTCTTCCGGCTTCCACTTGCGTACCGGCGCCTTGGTGATCCGGCCGCTGCGCAGGCAGCGGGTGCAGACCTGGACGCGCCGCACCTTGCCGTCGATCAGGGCCCGCACGCGCTGGAGGTTGGGCTCCATGGTGCGGTTCGTCACGTTGTGCGCGTGGCTGATGTTGCGGCCGAAGACCGTCTTCTTGCCGCAGGTCTCACATTGCTTGGCCATATCGGACTCTCCTTGCCCCGGGTGTCCCAAAGGGCAGAGAAGGCTACCAAAGTTCACCTCCCGAAGCAACCGGCTGGAAGGGGGCGCCCCTTTCCAGCCGGCAAACACGGCAGCATCTGCATTTGCCCTCTTGCCAATGCTTGCGACAGGGTGTAGATTTACGTCACTCGTAAATATAGCCATAGACGAATGCGTGTCTTGACACGGGTGCTTTTTACTGCTAGCCTCCAGTGAAGCTTTAAGTAAGCACCAGTAAGTAGCGTTGGACACTGGCTTTTAGGGAGCTAAACCGCCGTGCTCTTCTCGCGCCCGAAGGGACTCGTGGGTCTCGACATCGGGAGCTCTGCCATCAAATTGGTCGAGCTCAAAGAAAAGAAGGGGGAGTTCCACCTGCAGCGCCTGGGGGTGGAGCCGCTCTCGCCCGAGGCCATCGTCGACGGCTCCATCATGGATTCGTCGCTCGTGGTCGACGCCATCCACAAGCTCAACGACCAGACCAAGGTCAAGACCACGAGCTACGCGACCTCGCTCTCCGGTCACTCGGTCATCATCAAGAAGATCCAGCTTCCCGCCATGCCGGCCGAGGAGCTCGCCGAGTCGATCCAGTGGGAGGCCGAGCAGTACATCCCCTTTGACATCAACGACGTACGCTTGGACTACGTGGTGCTCTCGGAGGGCGAGCCCGGCCGGGACAACATGGAGGTCCTGCTGGTCGCCGTCAAGCGCGACAAGGTCAACGACTACGTGTCGGTGATCAGCCAGACGGGGAAGACCCCGACCCTGGTCGACGTCGACGCCTTCGCGGTCCAGAACGCCTACGAGATCAACTACGACGTCGACTCCCGCAAGGTCGTCGCCCTGATCAACATGGGGGCCGGGGTGACCAACATCAACATCCTGGCCCGCGGCTCGACCGTCTTCTGGCGCGACATCTCCTTCGGCGGCAACCAGTTCACCGAGGCCCTGCAGCGCGAGTTCAACCTCTCCTTCGATCAGGCGGAGGCGCTGAAGCGCGGCCAGCAGGTCGACCGCTACGGCCTGGCGGACGCCCGCCCGGTGCTCGACACGGTCTCGGCCGAGATGGCCTCCGAAATCCGCAAGACCTTCGATTTCTTCTCCGCCACCGCCTCCGAGGGGCCGGTCGACGAGCTCATCCTCTCCGGCGGCTGCGCCCTGACGCCCAACCTCCAGCAGGTCCTCCGTGACCGCTTCGAGGTGACGACGGAGCTCATGAATCCGCTCCGGCGCGTCCACTACAAAGAGAGCGACTTCGACGCCGCCTGGCTGCAGTCGATCGCCCCCATGATGGCGGTCTCGGTGGGCTTGGCCATCCGCAGGGCGGGGGACTAGACATGATCAAGATCAATCTCCTCGCCGAGGGCAAACGCCCCGCCGCCGTCCGCAAGGTCAAGCCCTCGCAGCTCCTGGAAGGCAAGGACTTCGGGCTCTGGCTGCTCGCCGCCGGCCTCGTCTTGGGGCTCGCCGCCGTCGGCCTCCTCTGGTACATGCGCCACAACACGATCGCCGAGAAGGACCAGGAGATCGTCG
>JAXDLD010000166.1:0-8783 GCA_034666805.1 Acidobacteriota bacterium | reverse complement strand
CTCTCCCAACCCGCCCACCCTACCCCCAGGAGAGGGGGGAGAAAAGCAACTTCGCCTGTAGCGATCTTTTCCCCTACGTGCTCCGCTCCCCTCTCCCGGCGGTGCGGGTGGGCGGGCCGGGAGAGGGGCCGGGGGTGAGGGCTTCTGTGGTAAAACCTCCGCACCATGCCCTTCCCCGAAACCCGGCTACGCCGCTTGCGGAGAACCCCCGCCCTGCGCCGCATGGTGCGGGAGACCAAGCTTTCCCCCGACGACTTCATCCTCCCCCTCTTCGCCTGCCCCGGGACCGGGGTGGCGCGGCCGGTCTCGTCCATGCCGGGCGTCTTCCAGCACTCGGTCGACCAGATCGTCGAGACGAGCCGGGTGGCCGCGGAAGTCGACGGGATCGGCTCGGTGATCCTCTTCGGCCTCCCCGAGCACAAGGACGCCACGGGGAGCGCCGCCTGGTCCCCCAAAGGCATCGTCCAGCGCGCGGTCCGGGCACTCAAGGCCGAGCTGCCGAACCTCGTCGTGGTCGTCGACGTCTGCTTCTGCGAGTACACCGACCACGGCCACTGCGGGGTCCTCGACGGGCAGGAGGTGGACAACGACGCCACCCTGCAGAACCTCGCCAAGCAGTCGGTCTCGCTCGCCGAGGCGGGGGCCGACATCATCGCCCCCTCGGACATGATGGACGGGCGGATCGGCGCCATCCGTGAGGCGCTCGACGGGGCCGGCTTCGCCCAGACCCCCATCCTCTCCTATGCCGCCAAGTTCGCGAGCGGCTTCTACGGCCCCTTTCGGGAGGCGGCCGAGAGCACCCCGGCCTTCGGCGACCGGCGCGCCTACCAGATGGACCCGGCGAACGGCCGGGAGGCGGTGCGCGAGGCCGCGGAGGACGTCGCCGAGGGGGCCGACATGCTCATGGTCAAGCCCGCCATGCCGTATTTAGACGTCATCTCCGCCCTGCGCTACGAGTTCGACCTGCCGCTCGCCGCCTACCAGGTCTCGGGCGAGTACGCCATGCTCAAGGCGGCGGCCGAGCGGGGGTGGATCGACTACGACCGGGTGATGATGGAGTCGCTCCTCGCCATCCGCCGCGCTGGCGCCGACCTGATCCTCACCTACTGCGCCCGCGACGCCGCGCGGCTCCTGGCGAAAGGCTGGACCGAATGAGCCTCCCTTCCCTCATGGACCGCGCCCAGAAGGTCATCCCCGGCGGGGTCAACTCGCCCGTCCGCGCCTTCCGCGGGGTCGGCGGCGATCCGGTCTTCGTCCGCGCCGCGGAGGGGGCCTGGCTGATCGCCGAGGACGGCCGGCGCTATATCGACTACATCGGCGGCTACGGACCACACATCCTCGGGCACGGTCATCCGGCGATCGTCGATGCCGTCCGCGACGCCTTGACCCGCGGCACCGCCTTCGGCGCTCCCACGGTGGCGGAGATCGAGCTCGCCGAGGCGATCGTCGCCGCCCTGCCGTCGATCGAGATGGTGCGCCTCGTGTGCTCCGGCACCGAGGCGACCATGTCGGCCCTCCGGCTCGCCCGGGCCGCCACCGGCCGCCGCCGCTTCGTCAAGTTCGAAGGCTGCTACCACGGCCACGCCGACCCCTTCCTGGTCGCCGCCGGCTCCGGCGCGGCGACGATCGGCGTCCCCTCCTCGCCCGGGGTGCCGGAGGCGGTGACGGCGGACACCCTCCTCGCCCCCTACAACGACTTGGCGGCAGTCGAGCGCCTCTTTGATGAGTCCGGGACGGACATCGCCGCCGTCTTCGTCGAGCCGATCGCCGGCAACATGAACCTCGTCCCCCCGGTGCCCGGCTTCCTCGCCGGCCTGCGCGCCCTCTGCGACCGCCACGGCGCCCTCTTGGTCTTCGACGAGGTGATGACCGGCTTCCGGGTCGCCTGGGGGGGCGCCCAGAACCTCTTCGACCTCCGCCCCGACCTGACCACCCTGGGCAAGGTGATCGGCGGTGGCCTGCCCACCGGCGCCTACGGCGGCCGCCGGGACCTGATGGAGCGGATGGCCCCGGCCGGGCCGGTCTACCAGGCGGGGACCCTCTCCGGCAACCCGCTCGCCGTGGCCGCCGGCCGCGCCGCCCTGGCCGTCCTCGGCTCCGATACCGACTGTCCCTACGAGAAGCTGGAGGCGACCGGGGCCCGGCTCCAGGCCGGGATCCTGGAAAGGGCGGAGCGGCACGGGGTCCCCTGCCGGGTCGAGCGCCAGGGCTCCATGCTCGGCCTCTACTTCACCGACCGGCCGGTCGTGAACCTCGCGGACGTCCATGCCACCGACCGGGCGCTCTTCACCCGCGTCTTCCACCGCCTCCTCGCCCACGGCGTCCACCTCCCGCCCTCCCCCTACGAGGCGTTCTTCCTCTCCCTCGCCCACGGAACGGCCGAGATCGACGCCACTCTGGAAGCCTTCGACCGCGCCTTCGGGGAAGTCTCGCTATAATTCGGGGAGGAGATTGAGCGAATGACCCACATCATCACGGAGCCCTGCGTCGGGGTGAAGGACACCGCCTGCGTCGACGTCTGCCCCGTCGACTGCATCTACGGCAAGAACGAGGACTGGGAGATGCTCTACATCCAGCCGGAGGAGTGCATCGACTGCGGCCTCTGCATTGACGCCTGCCCGGTCGAGGCGATCTACACCCTGGAAACCGTCCCCACCAAGTGGAAGGCGTTCATCGCCAAGAACTACGAGCAGTTCGGGATGAAGCCGCCCCCCGGCTAAAGCTCCCCGTCTCCAGGCACCTCCAGGATCAAGGGCGCGGACGACCGCGCCCTTTGTCTTTGGGAGGTCTTTGGGAATGCAACTCCCCTCCCCTCCGTTATCCAATCTGAGTGCTGAGCACTCAAACCCAAAGCCGGAACCGGGGAAACTCTGATATCCTGAGACTAAAGCTCTCGGGCCCGGACCGGGGGAGCGAGTGCGGCACGGAGCCGCGAGAGCTCGAACGAGGAGGGAACACCCTTTGGATTTCAAGGACTATTACGCCACGCTGGGGGTCAAGAAGGACGCCTCGCAGGAGGAGATCCAGAAGGCGTACAAGAAGCTCGCGCGCAAGTTCCACCCGGACGTCAACAAGGACACGGCGGCCGAGGCCAAGTTCAAGGACATCGGGGAGGCCTACGAGGTCCTGAAGGACCCCGACAAACGGCAGAAGTACGACCAGTATGGCTCGGCCTGGAACAGCGCCCGGCAGACCGGGGCGCCGCCGCCGGGCTGGGAGGGGGTCCGCTTCGACTTCGGCGGCGGCGGGCCGGGGGGCGGCGGGTTCGGCTTCGAGGGCTCCGGCGCCGAGGGCTTCAGCTCGTTTTTCGACATGCTCTTCGGCAGCGGCGCCGGCCGGCGCGGCGGCGGCTTCGGGGCCGGCTTCCCTCCCGGCTTCGGCGGCGGGGGCGGCGGGGCCGGCACGGATTCCGAGGCCGCGCTCCCCCTGACCCTGGAGGAGGCCACCAAGGGTGGCACCCGGGAGATCACCTTCGCCGACGGCGCGACAGGCGAGCGCAAGACCCTCTCGGTCCGCATCCCTCCCGGAGTGAGGTCCGGGCAGAAGATCCGGCTCGCCGGGCAGGGGAAAGCCGGCCGCGGCGGGTCGGCGGGGGACCTTTTCCTGAAGATCGAAGTTCTCCCCGATCCGCGCTTCCGGGTCGAGGGCTCGGACCTCCACACGACCGTCCCGGTCACTCCCTGGGAGGCGGCGCTGGGCGGCGAGGCCGAGGTCGAGACCTTGGACGGCGGCGTGCGGGTGAGAGTCCCCGCCGGCTCGTCTTCCGGGCGGAAGATCCGGCTCCGCGGCAAGGGCCTGGCCAGCCGCAACGGCGGCGGCGGCGGTGCCGGCAATGCTGGCGAGCGGGGGGACCTCATCGCCGAGCTGCGGATTGTCATCCCCGACCCGTTGACGGACCGCGAGCGCGAGCTCTTTCAAGAGTTGGCCGAGACCTCGGAGTTCCGGGCCCGCGACTAAAAAATTGAAAGGCGGATGAAAATCCTATGGACACCAATCGTTTGACTCAGAAATCGCAGGAGGCTCTCCAGGCGGCCCAGACCAAGGGGCTGCGCTACGGCCACCAGCAGGTAGACGGCGAGCACCTGCTCCTGGCCCTCCTGGAGCAGCCGGAGGGGCTCGCGCCGCGCCTTCTCAACCGGATGGAGATCTCCCCGGAGACGTTGAAGGCCGAGGTCGAGCGTGACCTCTCGCGCCGCCCCCGGGTCTCCGGCCCGGGCGCCGAGGCGGGAAAGATCTACGTCACCGAGCGCCTGCAGCAGGTCTTTTTGAAAGCGGAGGACGAGGCCAAGCGCCTCAAGGACGAGTACGTCTCGGTCGAGCACCTGATGCTCGCCCTCCTGGACGACCCGCAGTCCCCGGCCGGGCGCATCCTCGCCCAGGCCGGGGTGACGCGGGACGCCTTCCTCTCGGCCTTGACCGCCGTCCGCGGCAACCAGCGGGTGACGAGCGCCATGCCGGAAGTGGCCTACGAGGCGCTCGAGAAGTACGGGGTCGACCTGGTCGGCCAGGCGCGGCGCAACAAGCTCGACCCGGTGATCGGCCGCGACGCCGAGATCCGGCGGGTGGTCCGCATCCTCTCCCGGAAGACCAAGAACAACCCGGTCCTGATCGGCGAGCCCGGGGTGGGCAAAACGGCGATCGTCGAGGGCCTGGCCCAGCGGATCGTCCGCGGCGACGTCCCCGAGTGGTTGAAGGACCGCGCCCTCTTCTCGCTCGACATGGGCTCGCTCCTGGCGGGCGCCAAGTACCGCGGCGAGTTCGAGGAGCGCCTGAAGGCGGTCCTGAACGAGATCAAGCAGAGCGAGGGGCGGATCCTCCTCTTCATCGACGAGATCCACTCGATCGTCGGGGCGGGGAAGACCGAGGGGTCGCCGGACGCCGGCAATCTCCTGAAGCCCATGCTGGCACGCGGCGAGCTGCACTGCATCGGCGCCACGACGCTCGACGAGTACCGGAAGAACATCGAGAAGGACGCGGCCCTGGAGCGCCGGTTCCAGCCGGTGATGGTCGATCCGCCCTCGGTCGAGGACACGGTCTCCATCCTCCGCGGCTTGAAGGAGCGCTTCGAGGTCCACCACGGGGTGCGCATCCAGGACAACTCCCTGGTGGCGGCGGCGGTCCTCTCCAACCGCTACATCAGCGACCGTTTCCTCCCCGACAAGGCGATCGACCTGATCGACGAGGCCTGCGCCATGATCCGTACCGAGATCGACTCGATGCCCCAGGAATTGGACGAGATCACCCGTCGCGTCATGCGCCTGGAGATCGAGGAGGCGGCGCTCAAGAAGGAGAAGGACAAGCCGAGCCAGGAGCGGCTGGCGGACCTCCGCAAGGAGTTCTCGGATCTCAAGGCCCAGGCGGACGCCATGCGGGCGCAGTGGGAGGCCGAGAAGGGGGGCATCGAGGAGGTACGGAAGCTCCGCGAGCAGATCGAGAGGGGCCGCCAGGAGGTCGAGGAAGCCGAGCGCGACTACGACTTGAACAGGGCGGGCGAGCTGCGCTATGGGAGGCTCCCGGAGCTCGAGCGGCAGCTCAAGGAGCAGGAGGCGCGGCTCGCCGACAAGCACCTGGGCGGCGGCCAGCTCGTGCGCGAGGAGGTGACCGAGGAGGAGGTGGCGGAGATCGTCTCCAAGTGGACCGGCATCCCGGTCACCCGCCTGGTCGAGGGCGAGCGCGACAAGCTGCTCCGCCTGGACGAGATCCTCCACCACCGGGTGATCGGTCAGGACGAGGCGGTGCGGCTGGTGGCCGACGCGGTCATCCGCGCCCGTTCCGGCATCATGGACCCGCGGCGGCCGATCGGCTCCTTCATCTTCCTGGGGCCCACGGGGGTCGGCAAGACCGAGCTCGCGAAGACCCTCGCCCAGACGCTCTTCGACACCGAGGACAACCTGATCCGGATCGACATGAGCGAGTACATGGAGCGGCACAACGTCTCGCGGCTGATCGGCGCCCCCCCGGGCTACATCGGCTACGAGGAGGGCGGCCAGCTCACCGAGGCGGTGCGGCGGAAGCCCTACTCGGTCATCCTCTTCGACGAGATCGAGAAGGCGCACACCGACGTCTTCAACGTCCTGTTGCAGATCCTCGACGACGGCCGGGTGACCGACGCCCAAGGGAGGACGGTCGACTTCAAGAACACGGTCATCATCATGACCTCGAACATCGGCTCGCAATACCTGATCGAGGGGGTGACGGCGGTGGGCCAGATCACCGAGCCGGCGCGAAACGCGGTGATGAGCGAGCTGCGGCGGCACTTCCGGCCCGAGTTCCTGAATCGGGTGGACGACATCGTGCTCTTCCGGCCGCTGATCCTCGAAGAGATCAAGAAGATCGTCGACCTCCAGACCGAGGACCTGCGGAAGCGTCTCGCCGACCGGCACATCCAGCTCGAGCTGACGGAGCCGGCCAAGGAGCTTGTGGCGAGGCAGGGCTTCGACCCGGTCTACGGCGCGAGACCCTTGAAGCGGTACCTCCAGCACGAGCTGGAATCGAAGATTGGCCGCGCCTTGATCGCCGGCGAGGTCCACGAGGGTTCGGTGCTCAAGGTGGACGTCAAAGGCGGGCAGTTGGCGGTCGAGATCGAGAATCCGGTCGAGGCGGCGGTGGCGGTGGGGGTGTAAGGGTTCGAGGATAGGGCGGATTGTGGGAGAGCCCGGCGGGAAATAGTGAGAACCCGCGAAGAGGCTAGCGGCGGGAGCGCCGGCGGGGGGGCTTCGGGGCGAGCGGAGGGGCTCCCTGCGAGCGGTTCGCGACACTCTCCTCTGTAACGAAGCTTCGAAAGGAGAGAACGTGCTATACCAACCTCGGTTGTCATTGTACCTCGTCCCTACGCTCCTCGCCCTCTCGCTCGCCGCAATCCCCGCAAAGGCCGCGTTGCCGGCCGGCACGGTGATCGAGCTGGGCGGGATCACCTGCCCGACGGGCACCCCCAATCCGACCCCGCCGGTGCCGCCGGGCGGCAGTGTCACCTGCGGCCGGATCACCGTCACCGGCTGCACCGGAGCGCCGGACCTCTCCGCCACGGTCTGGATCGTCACCCTGGGCTCCGGCACGGCCCTCAAGGGGACGGTCTTCCTCCATTCCGGGGGCGGCGGGACCTCCAACTTTACCTCCGGCGGCAGCGCCCACCGTACCCTGGAGACGAACTACGAAGCCGCCGGCTTCCAGCTCTTGGACATCGCCTGGGACAGCGACTGGGAGCAGACCAGCACCCCGAGCATCCTCGACGGCGCCTGCCGGCCGGCATCCGTCGCCCGCTGGGCCTTCTCGAGCCCCCACGTCCATGGCGGGCGGCGCGACATCGGCTTCTGCGGCCAGGGGCAAAGCGGCGGCTCGGCGGTCATGGGCTACCTGCTGGCCGAGTACGGGCTCGAGGACACCTTCGACTATGCCATGTTCTCGGCCGGACCGGTCTTCGCGCGCGTCGACTGCGGCTGCGATACCGCGGCGCCGGGCTGCGCTCTCACCCAGCTCTGCCCCGAGCTGCCGCTCGCGACCATGCAGGCGCACCTCGGCTATGCAGCCGGCGGCCAACAAGCCTGGCTCGACAGCCTCACCGGGACCTCGACCTGCGGCCAGAACACCGGCTCGAACCCGGGCGATCCGATCTGGAAGGCGGATAGCGTCGTCACCGCCCCGGGTGCCGACCTCGTCTACCTCAAGACGGGCATGAGCGCCTGGTACTGCGTCGACCCGGCGACCCTCAATACCTCTTCTCCCGAGGGCTCGTACTTCGTCCACGCCGTCTCGCAGCTCCAGCCCGGCCACCGTCCGGACGTCTTCTGTACCGCCACGGGGTGCACGGGCGAAGGGGTCTACAACGGGACCATCGGCGGCGTGCCGGTCACCACCCTGATGGCGCAGCGGATGACCGCCAGCTGCATCCCGCGTCACTGATAGGAAAGGAAAGGGGGCGGCTGCGCCCCCTTTTCGATCCGTTCTAGCGCCAGTGGCCGCGAATGTAGAAAGTGTCGTGGCCGCGGCGCTCCCAGCGCGGGCCGACCCATACCGCATGGCGGCGGTGCGGGCGTACCCAGGTCCCCGGGACCCAGACGTAGTCGCGGCGGCCGGGAGACCAGTCCCAATGACCGGGCACCCAGACGTGGGACCTTCCGGGCCGGGCGATCACCACCTCGCGGCGGAGAGGCGGCGGGGGAGCGCCGACCCGGATGCCCACGTTGATGCGTGGGCTGGCGGCAGCGCTCGGAGCGAGGTTCGGGGCGGCAAGCAGGCTTGTCGCCAGGACGACGGCAAGGGCGAGGGTCCGTTTCGTATTCATCTCGATCATCCTCCTATCCCCCTGGAACCCGCTAGGGGGCACTCTCATGCGGTAGATACAAGACTCGTTCCAGGCCCCGCGGTGGCGGCGCCCGGGGACGGCCGTGCTACCTTATCTCCTGGAACGTCACCGCGAAAGGACACGACCCATGACGATGAAGGCAATCCCAGGCCTGCCTAGCCTTGCGCTCGCTCTCGCCCTCCTGCTTCCCGCCTCACCCGTTCTCGCCACCTGCGGCGGCGGCGGCGGCGGCGGCGTGGGCGGCGTCCCGCGGGGTGGGGGCGGCTCGTTCGGGCTGCCTCCCGAAACCTACCAGGCGCCGTGGAAGGTCGTGCTGCCGGGCGGCTCCGCGCCGACGGGAATCCTGGTCCTCTACTGGTTCCCGACCACGGTCAAGGAGCTGCGCTCCTCCGACCTGCAGAGCTCGCGGCCGCTCACCCTGGCGGCGGCGAAGTGCGTCGGGCTGGCGGCGGTCTCCGGCGACAACGCGGAGCTGCGCGAG